>VGRW01000022.1 GCA_016875225.1 Deltaproteobacteria bacterium | reverse complement strand
AAGCCCGGGCCGAGCACCACCCAGCCGTCGCGGGTCGGGAAGCGCATGCGCATGAAGAGCTTGCCGAGCTGCAGCCCGCCGGAGCTGCGCTCCGCCGGCGCCTGCCCCCAGGGCGCGTCCAGGATCCGGTACAGCGTCGCGAGCCCGAGCGCCTGTTGGGCCGACACATCCACGTGTTGGCCGCGACCGGAGCGCTCGCGCTCGAAATGCGCCACGAGCGCCGCCATCGCCGCCTCGGCCGCCGCGAAGTGGAAGGCCTGCGGCGCGGAGACGCGAAGCGGCGCACGGTCGGCGTCTCCGGTCAGGTACAGGGGCCCGCCCGACGCCATCGCGATCAGGTCCGTTGCAACGTAGCCGGACTTCGGACCGTCCTGCCCGAACGGCGTGATCGAGACGCCGATCAGCGCGGGGTTGTCGCGCGCGAGGCTCTCGTGGTCGAGACCGAGCTCCCGCATCCGGCCCGGCGCCCACGACTCGATCAGGAAGTCCGCTCGGCGCGCGAGCTCGCGCAGGCGCGCGCGTCCGTCGACGCTGTCGAGGTCGAGCACCACGCCGCGCCGGCCGCGCGCGTAGGCCCAGAAGAAGAGCGAGCGCTCGGGATCGCGCGCGTCCCCGAGGAACGGACCGAGCCGGCGCGCGGGAGATCCCGACGGCGGCTCGATCAGGATCACGTCGGCGCCGAGATCCGCGAGGATCTGGCCGCAGAGCAGACCCCGCTCGTCGCTCAGATCTAGAACGCGCAGGCCGTCGAGCATCGCCGCGATCCTAACCTAGCCGCGCGGCGCTCGGGCGCGGAAGCGCTCACAGGCCCTGCGCAGCGCGGTCTCCGGATCGATGCCGCGAAGCGCGGCGCCGCGAGCGAGCTCGAAGAGCGCGTCGCCCACCGCCGTCTCGTCCGCTGCGCCGATCGGTTCGCCCTCGCGCGACCGCCGCCCGGCGCGGTCCGCGCGGCGCGCGAGCTTTGCGGCCTGCATCAGCGCGGGGAGAGCGCGCGGCACGGCGTCCAGGTCGTCCACGCCGCGGGCTTCGCGCTCGGCGGCCTTGTGCGCGTCCCAGGCGAGCGATTGCTCCGCGGCCGTCTCGACGCGCGCGTCGCCGAAGACGTTCGGATGCCGGCGCACGAGCTTGGCCGAGATCGCTTCGACCACGTCGTCGAAGTCGAACAGCCCAGCCTCGCGCGCGATCTGCGCGTGGAAGACGACCTGGAGCAGCAGGTCCCCGAGCTCGTCGCAGAGCTCGGGCCAGGCCGCTCTGCGGATCGCGTCGTCGACCTCGTAGGCCTCCTCGATCGTGTACGGCGCGATGGTCGCGAAGCTCTGGGCGAGATCCCACGGGCAGCCGCCCGCCGGGTCGCGCAGACGAGCCATCAGCTGCAGCAGGCGGTCGATCTTCGGCATCCGGTGATCTTACGGTAAGATCGGCGACCCATGAGCCAGACACCGATCTCGTTTCCCCCGGCCGAACTCACCCTCCGCGAGCAGATCCGCGTGCGCGCCGAGCACCCCGAGACCGCGGACAAGGTTTTCCTGATGCACGACGCGCGGCGCTGGAGCTACCGGCGCTTCCGCGACGAGGCGACGCGAGTGGCGCACTTCGTGCTGGGGAGGCTCGGCGCGAGCGACGAGAAGCGGCCGCCGCACGTCGCGATGCTGCTCGAGAACCACCTGGAGCTGGTTGCGCTCTTCGGCGGCTGCGGGATCGCGGGCGCGACCCTCTTCGGCATCAACACGGGCCTGCGCGGGGAGGTTCTGGCGGGGGTCGTCAATCACTCGCGCTCTCGTCTGCTCGTCGTCGACGACAAGCTCCTGCCCGAGGTCGACCGCGTGCGCGCGGAGCTGCGAACCGTGGCGCGCGAGAACATCGTCACGCTCTCGGAGCTGCGAAGATGCCTCGACGCGGAGGTCGGCCCGGCAGAGGCGGCGCGGCCCTACCCCGACGTCGTCGTCACGCCGCAGACCAACCTGATGGTGATCTACACCTCGGGCACGACGGGCCTGCCCAAGGGCATCATCAACAACCACTTCAAGCTCTGCGCGACGGGCGTCGGCGTGTCGATGAACACCGGAATGCACCGCGACGACATCGGCTACGCGTGCATGCCGCTGTTCCACTCGAACTCGCTCTTCGTCGGGCTCATGCCCTGCTTCTGGGTCGGCGGCGGAATGGGACTGCGCGAGCGCTTCAGCGGCAGCCGATTCGTGCCCGACTGCTTCGAGTACGGCGTCAGCATGTGGAACTACGTGGGCGAGCCGGTCCACTACGTGCTCGCTGCGATCGAGAAGGAGCACGGCGGGGATCCCGAGCGCATCCGGCGCGAGGTGACCGAGAACGCGCGCAACCGGCTTCGCTTCGCGATCGGCAACGGCGCCTCGCCGGTCGACATCGACAAGTTCACGGCCTGGCTGGGTCTCGACGACATGTTCGAGCTCTACGGCTCGACCGAGGCGGCGATTAGCACCTTCCGGCGCATGGGCGATCCGCGCGGAAGCGTCGGCGAGATCACCGACCCCAACGTGAAGATCCTCGACGAGCGCGGCGGCGAGTGCGCGCCTGCGGAGCTCGACGCCGAGGGCAAGATCGTGAACTACGACGCCGCGGTCGGCGAGATCTGCCGGAAGGCCCCCGAGACCGGGCTGTTCCAGGGCTACTTCGACAACCCGGACGCGAACAGCTCCAAGTACCGCGACGGCGTCTACCACTCGGGCGATCTCGGGCACGTGCTCGTGCGCAACGGCAAGCGCTACCTGTTCTTCGACGGTCGCACCGACGACTGGATCCGCAAGGACGGCGAGAACTTCTCCGCGCTGCAGGTCGCCCGTCTGCTCTCCGAGCATCCGGACGTGCCGCTCGCGGCCGCCTACGGCGTTCCGTGCGCGGTCTCCGACGAGCTCCTGATGACGGCGCTGAAGCTCCGCGAGGGCGCGAGCTTCGACCCGAAGGAGTTCTTCGAGTTCTGCGAGCGACAGATCCGCGACGGCGGGATGGACCGCAAGTGGTTCCCCGACTTCGTGCGGATCGTCCCGGACTTCGAGTACACGGGCACGCAGAAGGTGCTCGTGCGCAATTTGAAGAAGGTGCATTTCGATCCGCGCCGTGTGCGCGATCCGCTGTTCTTCCGCGAGCGGGGCGACAGCTCGTACCGGCCGTTCACGCCCGCCGACTTCGAGCGCCTGCGCGCCGTGTTCCGCGCGGCCGAGCGAGAGGACCTGCTCGACCGATGACGAGCCGCTCCGCCCGCTGCGCACTCGGACCGCTCGTGCGAGGCACGCTCCCGACCTTGCTGCTGCTCTGCGCATGTGGAGGCGAAACCTCCCCGGCTTCCGATCCGGCGGCGCCGGGCGCGGCGATCGAGGCGCCCTCGGGCCCGCACACTCTCGCGGTCTGCGCGACCGCTTCGCTGCGCCGCGCGTTCGAGGCGATCGCCCGACGCTACGAGCAGGAGCACCCGGGCGCGAGCGTCACGCTGCACTTCGACGGCGGCACGCAGCTTCTCGCCGCGATGAACGCAGGAGAGCGCTGCGACGTGATCGCGGTGGGCGACAGCTCGGTGATGGCCCGGATCACCTCGGCGGGCCACACCGCCGTCGGCAGCCCGGCCGAGCTCGCCCGAAACCGCGTCGCGATCGCCGTCGCGAGCGGCAATCCGAAGCAGGTGCAGGGCCTGGCCGACCTGGGCCGCAAAGACCTGCGCCTGGCGCTGGGCGCGCGCACGTCGTCGATCGGTCGCCATTCCCGCTGGGTGCTGTCGCGGCTCGAGCTCGCGCCGGATCCGGCTGTCGAAGCCGCTACGGCGGATGAGGTGCTGGCGAAGGTCGCAGCCGGGGAAGCGGACGCCGGAATCGTCTACGCGACGAGCTTCGCCGGCGCCGGCAGCGGCGTGCAGCGCATCGACGTGCCGAGCGAGCAGAACACTCCCGCGCTCTACTCGATCTCCGCGGCGCGCGAGCCGGCGGAGCCGCGCGCCGCGGCGGATTTCCGGGCGCTGGCGCTGGGGCCGGTCGGCCAGGAGCTGCTCGGCGACGCCGGCTTCCTGCCCATCGGCGCGAAGCTCCGCTAGCCGCCGCGCGCTCGAAGCGCCGCCGATCAGCTCTTCTCGCGCAATCCGATCAAGCGCGAGAGCGTCTTGCCGACGAGCTTCTCGGACCAGCCGAGCACCGACTTCACGACGTCGAGCACGTCGCCGGATCCGGACCAGTGCGCGCGCACGAGATCCGGATGCACGTGGTTCACGACCCACGAGACGGATGCGGTCGCGATCAGGAGATCGTCGAGAAAGCCGAGCGGGCCGAACAGGATCTCGGGGACCAGATCGATCGGCGAGAGTGCGTAGCCGACGCCGAGCAGCGCGACCGCCTTCGCGCCCGCCGGGACGCGCGGGTCGCGCACCAGCCGCAGCAACAGGACGACCAGGTCGGGAAGGAAGAGCAGCAGGTCGCGCACGCCCGCGCTCGCGCCGGGCTCGGCCTCGACGACCCGCGCGCGCAGGCGGTCGTAGACGCGCCGTTCGCGCGCGCGCAGATCGACCTCGAGGCGCTCGTCCGCCGCGGGCTCGGTCATCCGGGCTTTCGCTCCTCGGGCAGGGGCTCGCCCTCGGCAACGAAGCACAGCGCGGCCCCGTTGTTGCAGTAGCGGCGGCCGGTCGGCTGCGGGCCATCGTTGAAGACGTGCCCCTGGTGTCCGCCGCAGCGCGCGCAGTGGTACTCGGTGCGCGGCAGGACCAGCTTCCAGTCGCGCTTGGTCGCGACGTTTCCGGCGACGGGCTCGAAGAAGCTCGGCCAGCCGGTACCGCTCTCGTACTTCGACTCCGAGGAGAAGAGCGGCAGAAAGCAGGCCCCGCAGACGAACTGGCCGCGGCGCTTCTCGGCGAGGAGCGGGCTCGAGCCGGGCCGCTCGGTCGCCTCTTCGAAGAGCACCGCGAACGCCTCGGGCGAGAGGATCTTCTTCCAGTCGTGCTCTGGCATCGTACGCCTCCTGTCTCAGTGTGCGCCTGGTCGGCGCGCTTTGCCCAGCCCCGCGCCCAGGTTCAGCGCCCAGCGCTCGCGGCGGAACGCCCAGGCGAGCCAGATCGCGCGCGTCACGTGATCGAAGACCAGCGTCCCCCAGACCCAGACGACGTCCGCGTGAAAGACCTTCGCGACGAGCATCGCCAGCGGTACTCGGAAGACCCAGTTGCCGAGCGTCGCGGACCAGAGCGGTGTCACGGTGTCGCCCGCGCCGCGAAGCGCACCGGCGAGCGTGAAGTGCACGCCGAGGAAGGGCTGCGCGATTCCGAGCAGGAGCATGAACGGCTCCAGCGCCGCGATCACCTCGGCATCGTCGGTGAACCCTTCGGCGAGCGTCTTGCGCAGCAGCGCGAACACGACGAAGAGCACCAGCGACACGAGCAGCGAGAGGCGCGCGCTGCGCCAGCCCGCGCGGGCGGCGAGCCGCACGTCTCCTGCGCCGAGCGCCTGGCCGACCAGCGTCGAGGCCGCGATGGAGATGCCCACACCGGGGATCCACGAGAACGAGAGCAGGCGGACTCCCACGGTGTAGGCCGCGATCGCGACCGGTCCGTAGTCCGAGAGCACCCAGAAGTAGATCAGCAGCGCGCCGTTCAGCAGCACGCGCTCGCCGAGCGCGGGCCAGGAGACGCGTACGGTCTCGGGCAGCCCCTCGCGCACCTTCGCGAAGTCCGCGCGGCGCAGCCGGACCGCCTCCGATTCGGGCCGATCGCGCCTGCTGGCCGCTGCGATGAAGAGCAGGACGCCGACGAGCTGCGAGAGAAGCGTGGCGATCCCGGCGCCGACCAGATCGAGCCGAGGAAATCCGAACGTTCCGAAGATCAAGAGCCAGTTCAGTCCGAGCTTCACGACCGTGACCACGCCCGCGATCAAGAGCGGCATGGTCGTGTTTCGCGCCGAGCGGAATGCGCTCTCGATCGTCAGCGTCACGGCGAGCAGAAGTGTCGAGCCGAGCGTGAGCCTGAAGTAAGGCACGGCTCGCTCGATCACGGCGGGATCGGCGTTCAGCGCGCCGAGCAGGAACGCCGGAAACACGATCGAGACCACGCAGATCGCGGCCGCAGAGCCTAGTGCGAGCACTAGCGACGCCGCGAGCGCTCCGCGCGCGCGCTCGGGCTCGCCCGCGCCTAGAGCGCGGGCCATCAGCGCCACGCACGCGACCGAGAGCGCGAGCAGCGCGGCCTGCGCGAGCTGGAAGAACTGCGAGGTGTAGCCGACGGCGGCCAGCGCGTCGGTGCCGAGCCGGCCGAGCATCCCGATGTCGATCAGAGAGACGGCGCTCGCGAGGACCTGCGAGACGATCGCGGGCCAGGCGAGCCGGAGGATGTCGCGATCGGTGCGCCGACGCAGCTCGTCACGCGTCGGCGCACCGGCCGCGGCGGCGACCGCTCCCGCCGGGTTCGCCCCGGCACCGATCTCGGGATCGGACGGGTCGTCGAGCTCTGGGTCAGACCGCCTGTCGTCCACGCATCAGACGAAGCGCGCCTTGCGGTACATCGCGACCACCGCCGCGCCGCCGAGGCCCAGGTTGTGCTGCAGCGCCACCTTCGCGCCCGCGACCTGGCGCTTCTCCGCCTCGCCGCGAAGCTGCCAGTTGAGCTCGGCGCACTGCGCCAGCCCCGTGGCGCCGAGCGGATGCCCCTTCGAGATCAGCCCGCCCGACGGATTCACGACGACCTTGCCGCCGTAGGTGTTCGCGCCGGAATCGACGAACTCGCCGGCCTTCCCGATCGGACAGAGACCGAGGCCCTCGTAGGTGATCAGCTCGTTGCACGAGAAGCAGTCGTGCAGCTCCACGACGTCGACGTTCTCGGGACCGAGACCCGACTGCACGTACACCTTCTCGGCCGCCTTCTTGGTCAGGTCGAAGCCGACCAGCTTGATCATGCTCTTCTCGTCGAAGGTGCTCGGCATGTCGGTCGCCATCGCCATGCCGAGGATCTCGACCGCCTTCGACTCGAGCTCGTGCTTGTGCACGAAGTCCTCGCTCGCCAGCACCGCCGCGCCGCCGCCGTCCGAGGTCGGGCAGCACTGCAGCTTCGTGAGCGGACCGTAGACCTGCGGAGCCGCGAGGATCTGCTCGAGCGTGTACTCGTCCTGGAACTGCGAGTACGGGTTGTTCACCGAGTGCTTGTGGTTCTTCCAGCCGATCTTCGCGAAGTGCAGCGGCGTGGTGCCGTAGCGCTCGTTGTGCTCCAGACCGGCGTTGCCGAACATCTGCGGCGCGGCGGGCGCCTTGGCGAAGCCGCGCTGCTCGACCATCAGCTTGAAGTGCTTGTCCATCGGCGTGGTGCGGTCGGTGTACTTCACGCCGAGCGAACCCTTTTCCATCTTCTCGAAGCCGAGCGCCATCGTGCACTCGGCGAGGCCGCCCTCGACGAGCTGCTTGGCCATGAACAGCGCCGTCGATCCCGTCGAGCAGTTGTTGTTCACGTTGTAGATGGGAATTCCGGAGAGCCCCAGCTCGTAGAACGCGCGCTCGCCGGCCGTGGAGTCGCCGTAGCAGTAGCCCACGGCCGCCTGCTCGACGGCGTCGAAGGGGATGCCGGCATCGGCCAGCGCCTTCTGTCCCGCCTCGCGACCCATGTCGGGGTAGTCCCAGGCCTTGGAACCGGGTTTCTCGAACTTCGTCATGCCGACGCCGACCACGAACACCTTCCGACCCATTTTCGTGTACCTCTCAGTCTCGAAGCGTGATGGCGGCGTTGCTGATCACCGGCGTGCCGCGTTCCTTGGTCTTGGCCGCGATCAGGATCTTGTTCCCCTCGCGCCACATCGAAGTCTCGATCGTCTCGCCCGGGAAGACGACGCCCGCGAATCGCACCTGGTAGCGCGCGACGCGCTTCACGTCCCCGCCGAGCAGCTCGTCGACGACCGCCTTGCAGACGATCCCGAAGGAGCAGAGTCCGTGCAGGATCGGCTTGTCGAAGCCACCGAGCTTGGCGAAGTCGGGATCCGCGTGCAGCGGATTCTTGTCGCCGGACAGGCGGTACAGCAGCGCCTGGTGCGGAAGCGTCGGCGACGAGACCACCGCGTCGGGCGCGCGCGACGGTGCGTCGTTCCCGGCCTTGGGGCCCGCGTCCCCGCCGAAGCCGCCCTCGCCGCGCGCGAAGATCGAGAAGCGGTTGGTGAAGAGCTTGTCCCCACCGACCTCGCGGGTCTCGACCTCGATCACGATCAGCGCGGCCTTGCCCTTGTCGTAGATTCCCGCGATCCGGCCCGCGCTCTCGATCTTCGCTCGCACCGGGATCGGGCGGTGGATCTCGATGTCCTGCTCGCCGTGCAGCACGAGCGCGAAGTTGATCTGGATGCCGGGCACGCCGGCCATGCCGCCGACCGCGCCGAAGACCGGGATCACCCCGTAGCTCGGCAACACCTTCAGGTTCTTCTCGTAGGTGTATTCCAGCTCCTTCGGATCGGTCGGTCGGGCCGTCCCGGCCCCGATTCCGAGGTGGTAGAGGATCACCTGGTCCTGGCCCCACTCGCCGGTCGTGGTGGCGAGCTTCGCTCCGCGCGCTTTCTCGAGATCGATCGGCATGTTCGACTCCTATCCCAGCAGGTCTTTGGCGATGAGACGCATCTCGTCGCCGACGCTCTTGGGCACGATGTAGTTCTTCTCGTCCATGATCCGTCCCAGGTTGTCGCGCACGTCCTCGAGCGAGACGACCTTGCCCTTGCCCGCGAACCAGCCCGGTGCGAGGCCGACGAAGACGCGTGCGAAGCGCCCGCCGCCGACGGAGAAGACCTCGTGCGAGAGCTCGCAGGCTTCCGAGACCAGATAGCAGGCGAGCGGCATCACCGTCGACGGGTCGAGGGCGCTCGCGATCGGGCCGAGCAGGTTCTCGGTCAGCCGCGTGCGCGCGATCGGCGCGATCACGTTCGACTTGATGCCGTTCTTCGCGCCTTCCACCGCGAGCACGTTCGACAGCCCGACCAGCCCCATCTTCGCGGCGCCGTAGTTGGTCTGGCCGAAGTTCCCGAAGATGCCGGCGGCCGAAGCGGTGAACAGGAAGCGGCCGTAGTTCTGCTCCTTCATCACGCGGTAGGCCGGCTGCGAGACGTAGAAGGCGCCCTTCAGGTGCACGTCGAGAACGATCTCGAGGTCCTGCGGCTCGAGCTTCAAAAAGCTCTTGTCGCGCAGGATGCCCGCGTTGTTGATCACGATGTCGACGCGGCCGAACGAGTCGATCGCCTTCTTGATGATCGCCTCGCCTCCCGCCGGCGTCGCGACCGAGTCGTAGCTCGCGACGGCCTGCCCGCCGGCCGCCTTGATCTCGTTCACGGTCACGTCGGCCATCGAGGTCGACTTGCCGCTGCCATCGGGAGCGCCGCCGAGGTCGTTCACGACCACGTGCGCGCCGCGACGGGCGAGCTCGAGCGCGTAGGTCTTTCCGAGGCCGCCTCCTGCGCCGGTGATCACGGCGACCCGTCCATCGAAACGAATCTCGCTCATCGCCTTCTCTCCTTCTGTACGGGGGATTCGAGGCACGCGTACACCATGCGCTTCCAGAGCTCGAAGAGCCGTCGCCGCTCGGTGTCGTCGTCGCGAAGGATCCGCTGCAGGGCCATTCCGCGCATGATGTGGAAGCTCAGCTCCAGAAGGTCCTCGAAGTGCGGCGCCTTCGTGGCCTCGGAGCCGGCCAGCTCGCGCCAGAGCTTCGCCATCTCGCGCCCGACGCCGCGCTCGAAGCGCACCAGGCTCGCGCGGAGCTGCGCGTCGCTGCGCGAGGCGACCCAGAGCTCGAGCGACGCGTAGAAGAGCGGACCCGAGAAGCTCGCCCAGAGCGCGTCGAGCGCACGTTCGAGCCGATCCGGCGCGGCGTCACGGGGCTCGAGATCCCGGCGCACCTCGTCCGCGCGGCGCTTCGCCAGGTGCGCCACGGCATGGACGACCAGATCCGCGCGCGTGGGGAAGTGGTGCAGCTGCGCACCGCGCGAGAGGCCGGCGCGCGCGCAGACCTCCGTGGTCGTCGTCGCCGCGTAGCCGACCTCGACCAGCGAGGCGACCGTCGCGTCGAGCAGTCGCGTGCGCGTGTCCGCACTGCGCTGCTCCTGTGTCCGGCGCGAGCGCGGCGCGCGCAGAACGGCTTCGCGGGTGCAGGGGGCCAAGCAGACCTCGGGTCGGGTGGGAGCGGCCGGACTCTAGTCGAGCCCGCAGAAACCGTCAAACCTGCAGGTTTCTGAGCCGACGACAGGCTTCGGCGAGATCGGCGTCGGTCTTGCCGAAGCAGAAGCGACCCAGCCGGTGCGCGTCTCCGTCGCGCCAGAACGCCGTCCCGGGAACGCAGGCGACGCCGCATTCGCGCAGCAGCGCGAGCGCGCGCTCGTCCCCGTTCGCGCCGGGCATGCGCGAGATGTCCGCCAGCGCGAAGTAGGACCCTTGCGGCCGCAGCGGCGCGAGCCGAGCCGCTGCGAGCGCCTCGCAGAGCTGATCGCGCTTGCGCTGGTACTCGACCGAGATCGCGGCGTAGTACTCCGGACCGAGACGCTCGAGCCCGATTGCGCAGGCGAGCTGCAACGGCGTCGGCGCGCATACGTAGACCAGATCGTGCAGGTGTGTGAACGCTTCGGCGAAGCGACGCGGCGCCGCGACCCAGCCGATCCGCCAGCCCGTGACCGCGAACGTTTTCGAGAGCGCGTTCATCGTGATCGTGCGCTCGCGCAGGCCGGGAAGCGAGGCAGGACTCACGTGCTCGCGGCCGTCGTACACGAAGTGCTCGTAGACTTCGTCGGTGAGCAGGAAGACGTCCCGCTCGCGCGCGATCGCGCCGAGCGCCTCGAGCTCGGCTCGGGTGCAGACCTTGCCCGAGGGATTTCCCGGCGTGTTCACGACGATCGCGCGCGTTCGCGAAGAGAGCGCGATCTCGAGCTCGCCGAGCGGAAGCGCGAAGTCCGGCCCGCGCAGCGTCACGTAGCGCGGGACGACCCCGAGCGCCTCGAGCGTGTTGCGGTGGTAGCCGTAGTACGGCTCGAAGAGGATCACCTCGTCGCCGGGCTGCAGAAGCGCCTGACAGACCACGTAGAACGCGCCGGTCGCCCCGCTGGTCACGACGATCTCGGAGTCCGGATCGTAGTCGAGCCGATCGTCGCGGCGCATCTTCGCCGCGAGCGCGCGCCGCAGCTCCGGCAGCCCCTCGGAGCGCGAGTAGCTGTTCGCGCCGTCCTCGATCGCCGCCTGTGCCGCGCGCCGCACCAGCTCTGGAACCGGGGTGTCGCAGACGCCCTGCGCCAGGTTGATCCCGCCGACGCGCGCGCACTCCGCCGTCATGCTGCGGATCGGCGAGGTGCGGGCGGCGCGCGCGCGTGGGGTGAGTTCGAGCGACATGCGGTGTCCTGTTCCGCGGCTCCGTCGACTTCGCGCCGGGCGCCGTGGCTTCACGGCGCCCACGATACACCACTCCATCCGCGGTCCATGGACCTCGCCGAAATCGCTGCTCTCTTGACACGCCGACCACCTCCCCGTTAGGTTCGCGTTGAGAGCGATTATCAGTGTCGTCTCGAATGGCGGAGGGCGTCGTGGGATTTCCGAAGCGGTGGGTTCATGGTCCGGCACTGATCCTGCTCCTGGGCGTGTCGTGGGCCTCGACGGGCGGGGCGCAGGAGTCGAGCGACCGCGAGATCGCGCGCGACGACGAGATCGCCGAGCTCAAGCGGAAGCTCGGCGTGGTCGTGACCGAGCTCGAGACGCTGCGCACGCAGGTCGCGGCGCCCGAGCCTGCCGGCGGACTGGAGAGCCAGTACGGTCTGGGTCCCGCCGCCTCGAAGGTGTACGGCATCGCGCGTGGCCTCTCGATCGGCGGCTACGCGGAGGGTTACTACCGGCGCCGGGACTCGGGAGCCGACGACGAGGCGGACATGACGAGGGTCGTCGCCTACCTCGGCTACAAGTTCAACGACTGGATCGTCTTCAACACCGAGATCGAGTTCGAACACGGCACCACGGCGGAGAACGGCTCCGTGAGTGTGGAGTTCGCGACGCTGGATTTCCTGCTCATGCCCGAGCTCAACATCCGCGCCGGCGAGGTCCTGATCCCGATGGGCTTCGTGAACGAGTTCCACGAGCCTCCGTTCTACTACTCGACGTTCCGCCCCACGCCGGAGCGCGTGATCATCCCGTCGACCTGGCGCGAGAACGGGCTCGGCATCTTCGGCAACCTGGGCGAGCGGCTCAGCTACCGGGTCTACGCGGTGAACGGCATGGTCGCCAGTGACTTCAGGTCCAGCGGGCTGCGCAGCGGCCGGCAGAGCGGAAGCGAGGCGATCGCGAACGATCTCGCGCTGGTCGGCCGCCTCGACCTCGACTTGTTCGAGGGCATGCGGGTCGGCAGCTCGTTCTACTCCGGCAACTCCGGGCAGGACCAGGACATCGAGATCGCCGGCTCCGACGTCTCGCTTCCCGACGCGCGCACGACGATCTGGGAGGTGCACGGCGAGTACCGCTGGCAGGCGCTCACCGCGCGCGCTCTCTGGACCCAGGCGCACGTCGCCGACGCGGGAGCTCTTTCGAACCTGCTGACCGCGTCCGGCGCCAGCAACGCAGTGGTCGCGCGCCGCATGATCGGCGGCTACGGAGAGATCGCCTACGACATCGTTCCGCTGTTCTTCCCCGGCTCCGAGATGTCGCTCGAGCCGTTCTTCCGCTTCGAGTACGTCGACACGCAGAACGACGTGCCGAGCGGATTCAGCGCGAATCGCGCCTACAAGCAACGCATCTACATCCCGGGTCTGCAGTTCAAGCCGATCCCGAACGTGGTCGTGAAGCTCGACTACCGCAAGGTCGACGACTTCGCGCAGAGCAGCCGTGACGAGGTGAGCCTTGGCTTCGGTCTCATTTTCTAGAGCGCTCGCCGGCTGCGCCGCGTTCGCCCTGCTCTCTGCGCTGGCCGTCCCGCAGGCACGCGCGACGGTGTACGCGAGCAAGCAGGAAGCGCTTCGCGAAGCCTTCGCCGACGCCGATCGGATCGAGGAGAAGAGCTTCGTCCTGACCGAAGACCAGGCTCGGTCGATCGAGGAGCTCGCGGCCGCTCCGCTCGAGCGGCAGATCTGGACGCTCTATCTGGCGTATCGCGCGGATCGGCTGCTCGGCGCTGCAGTGATCGACGTACGCAACGTGCGCACGCTGCCGGAGGCGCTCCTGGTCGTGATCGCCCCGGACGGCACGGTGCGTTCGCTGCGCATCCTCGCGTTCCACGAGCCGACCGAGTACCAGCCATCCGCGCGCTGGCTCGCGGGAATCGAGAGCCGGCAGCTCGGACCGGATCTCCACCTGAAGCGAGGAATCCACAGCATCGCCGGGGCGACCCTGTCGTCGCACGCCGTGACGCGCAGCGTCCGCACCGCGCTCGCGCTATATCAGGTCCTGTTCGAGAGCCAGAATCCAGCCGAGTAGCCGGAGCGCCAGTTGAGGTTCGTGGTCACCGGAGAGATGAACCGCAATCGCCTGCTCCAGGTGATCATCGCGCTCTACTCGCTCTACGTGGCACTTCTCTGGGTCTCCAATGCCCTGCTCTACTTCGACCGGATGGGGCTGTCTCCGGAGTCCGTGGTCGCGCACTACCTCGGCTCGGAGGAGCAGTTCCGCGAGCCGCGAAGTTACGCGGGGCTGCTCGAGGTCAGTCACTTCCATCTCTTCGCGATGGGAATGCTTCTGCTCGTGCTCACGCACCTGGTGCTCTTCGTGCCGCTCGCCAATCGCGCCAAGGCGTGGATGATCGCACTGCCATTCGTGTCGGCGCTGGTCGACGAGGGCTCGGGCTGGTTGGTCCGCTTCGCGTCCCCGCACTTCGCCTGGGCGAAGATCGCGGGATTTCTCGCCCTGCAGACCAGCCTGGCCGCACTGATCGGGCTCTCGCTCTGGTCGGCGTTTCGCGGCACGAACGATCGCTATCGGAGCGGAGAGGATTGAGGCGACTCGCGGCCGCGATCGCCCTCGTGGCGCTCTCCGGCTGCGCGCGTCCGTCGCCGCACGAGGAGCCGGAGCAGCTCTGTCCCGTGACCGTCTCCGACGGCCGGTACCTGATGGGCACCGTCCTCGAGATCAGCCTCTGCGTGTCCGAACGCGAGCGCGGCGAAGCACAGCTCTCCGAGCTCTTCGCGGAGGTCGCGCGGCTCGAGCGAATGTTCTCGCGCCACGACGAGACGAGCGATCTGTCGCGGCTGAACCGCGCCGCGGGCTCGGGTCCGATCCCGGTCGCGGCACCCCTCGCCGATCTCACGGAGCTCTCGATCGGGTACACCGCGCTCACCCGCGGCGCGTTCGACGTGACGATCGGCCCGCTGGTCGCGCTCTGGCTCGAGGCCGAACGCGCGGGAAAACTGCCCTCGGCCGAGGCTCTGGCGACCGCCCGGTCCCGCGTCGGCGCCGCGGGGGTCGGGGTCGATCGGTCCGCGAGCACGGTGGAGCTCCGGCACTCGGGCGCGATGCTCGACCTCGGCGGGATCGCGAAAGGATGGACGCTCGACCGCCTGGCCGAGAAGTTGCGCGACGCCGGCATCTCCCGCGCGCTGCTCGCGTTCGGCCAGAGCAGCATCTGCGCGCTCGGGAAGCCCGTGGGCTGGGACGGCTGGGGCATCCTGCTCGGTGACGCCTCCGGGGGCTTCGCGGGAACCGCGCAGCTCGACGACCGCTCGATCTCGGTCTCCGGGAGCCTCGGCCAGTACGCCGAGATCGCGGGGCGTCGCTACGGCCACGTGATCGATCCCAGAACGGGAGAGCCGCTGACACGCGCGCGTGTCGCGGCGGCGCTGGCGGCGGACGGCGCGCGCGCAGAGGCGCTCTCGAAGGCGCTGCTGATCCTGGGCGAGAGCGACGGGATCGAGCTGCTCGAATCGCTGCCGGATGCCGAAGGCATCCTGATCGACGAGAGCGGCGCGAGCTGGCAGACCTCGGGCTGGACCCGGGAGACCCGATTCTCGCCCGACTGGCCCGGCGCGGCCGCGAGCGCGAGCCCTACTTCGCGCGCGGATCTCTCGGCAGCCCGAGTCCGCGCTCGCCGATGATGTTGCGCTGGATGTTCGAAGCGCCGCCCGCGATCGAGTTCGCGATCGCGAACATGTACTGAGCGACCCAGCCGCCCGAGGTGCGCAGCTGCGAGGCCATCCCGTACTCCTCGGCCACCGGCGCGACCAGGCCGTCGCCGCCGAGCAGGTCGAAGGCGAGGCGCGTGATCCGCTGCATCGCGTCGGTCGAGTAGAGTTTGTTCATCAGGATCGGAAGCAGCGTCGCGAGCTCCTGGCCGCGCAGCGCGGCCGAGAACTGGCGCTGACCGGAGTACTCCTGACTGCAGACGTAGCCCTCGATCTCGGCGAGCCGCTGGCGCACGCTCGAGTCCTCGAGTGCGGGACGGCCGTTTCTCTGCGACCGCCGCGCGAGCTCCACGAGCGAATCGAAGGAATTGCGCAGGTAGCGCGGGTCGCCAATCAAGTTGCGCTCGTGCTTCAGCGTCGAGCGCGAGACCTTCCAACCCTCGCCGCGCCGCCCGACGATCGAATCGGCCGGGATGCGCACGTCGCTGAAGAAGACCTCGTTGAAATCCGCGCCGCCGGTCATCTGCCGCAGCGGACGCACCTCGATCCCCTTCGAGCGCATGTCGATCAGCAGATAGGAGATGCCCGCGTGCTTGGGAGCGTCGGGCTCGGTCCGGAACAGGCCGAACATGTAGTCGGCGGACTGCGCTTCGCTGGTCCAGATCTTGTGGCCGTCGATCCTCCAGCTGTCGCCGTCCAGAACCGCGCGGCTGGAGAGCGCCGCGAGATCGCTCCCCGCTCCCGGCTCGCTGTACCCCTGACACCAGCGCAGGTCACCGCGCAGCGTGGGCGGAATGAAGCGTATGCGCTGCTCTTCGCTACCGCAGTCGAGAAGAGTCGGAGCGAGCATCGCAGGCCCGATGCCGCGGATGTCGCGCGGCGCGCCGGCGGTGCGGAACTCCTGGTCGAGGATCATGTCCTCCAGCGCATCCGGCGCCTGCTCGGATCCCCCGTAGAGGCGCGGAAAGCCCCGGTACACGTAGCCGCGCGCGAGCGCGCGCTCGCGGAAGAGCTTCTCCTGCCGCTCCGGTGCAAGCTGCGCGTCGGCGCCGCGCAGTGGCCAGTGCTCGCGCAGAAAGGCGCGAACCTCGCTGCGGAACGCCTCGTATTTCTCTCCCAGGCGAAGGTCCATCGCGCACCTACCAGCCCGCGAGGCGCGCGCTGCGCTCGCGGTGAAGCTCGGGGTTTCCCAGGAACGCCCGGTCGAACATCAGGCGTTTGAACCAGATCTGCACGTCGCACTCCCAGGTGAAGCCGATCCCGCCGTGGAGCTCGACCGCGCCGCGCGCGACATCGAGCGCGCGGTCCGTGACGTGCGCCTTGGCGATCGCCGCCGCGCGCTCCGACTCCGACGCAATCTGGTCGAACGCGTGCGCGGCGTACCACCAGAGCGCGCGCGTCGGCTCGAGCTCGGTCGCCATGTTCGCGAGCTGGTGCTTCACGGCCTGAAACTGGGTGAGTACGCTTCCGAACTGCTGGCGCGTTCCCGTGTAGGCGAGAGTGATCTGGAGCAGCTTCGAGGCCGCGCCGAACGCATCGGCCGCCAGAACGCAGAGCCCCGCGTCGCGCACGTGCCGGGCGGTCTGCGCGCCGCCCGACAGGGGCTCGCAGCGCGCCCCTGAAAGCTCGACGCGCGAGATCGGTCGCGTGCGATCGACTCCGTTCTGGTCCGCGATCGAGACGCCCGCGTCCTTGCGCTCGACCAGCGCGAGCCCGCCTCCCGCGACGCCGACGAGAAACAGGTCCGCATCCGCGGCGCCCGGGACGAAGCACTTCGAGCCGCTGATGCGATTCCCTTGGACCTGCGCGCGAAAGCTCTCGGGCTCCCAAGCGGCGGCATCCTCCGCCAGCGCGACCGTGCCGATCGCCTCGCCCGAGGCCAGCCGCGGCAGCCAGACACGCTTCTGCTCCTCGCTTCCGGCGCTCGCGACCGCGAGCGACACCAGCTGGTGTCCGAGAAACGGTCCCGGCAGCGCGGCCTGTCCCATGACCTCGGCCACGAGCGCGAGGTCGAGCAGCTCGAGCCCCGCCCCTCCGTACGCCTCGGGCACGATCAGGCCGAGGACCCCGAGCTCCGCGAGCCCCTTCCAGAGCGACGCGTCGTGTCCGCTCGCGGCGTCGAAGAGCTCGCGCAGTCGGTTCGGCGGACACTCGTTCGCGCAGAAGCCGCGAAGCGCCTCCTGCAGCAGCTCCTGCTCGTCCGAAAGACCGAAGTTCATCCCGCCCCCGCACGCGATCCGCGCGGAGCAGGAGTCTACACGAGTCGGATCGCGCTAACGGTCGCTGCGTGCCTTGCGCGTCTCCGGCGGATCGGGGCGCCCGGCCGCGGGCGCCTCGACGTAAGCGCTGAACTCCGGCACCAGCTTGAACACGAGCGTGCCGTTCTGGTAGGGAACGCCGCCGACGTAGAAGGCGCGATTGTTCGCCATGCGCATGCTCGTGTTCAGCAGCTCCGGCATCTCGAGCTGGAGATGGAGCTGCCCACCGTGAACCGCGACGGGAATCAGGTGCACCTCGGATCCGGTCGGCAGCACGACCCGCGCCTGCTCGCCGAAGAGCACCTCGATCGTGCGCTCCTCGATCATTCGGATCGAGTGGTACTTCGCCGGGAGCTGCTCGTAGATGTCGCGCGCGGCCGGATCGAGCGCTCCGTCTTCCTCGCTCGCCGTCGCGATCGCGATGCGAATCGTGATCGGCGGGATCGGCGGAATCGCCTCGGTCGCCCGCTCCGATTCCGGGCCGAGCGACGTCGTCGTCTGCGCTCGGAGCTCGAACGGAGCGAGACCGGCCAGCACCAGCGCGGCGGCCACTGCGAGCGGCGTCAGTCCCGCGCCTGCAAGCTGCATCAGCTCCACCGGTCCAGGCGCTCGAGGCGTCGCGACAGATCGTCGTTCTCGAGCAGCCAGAGCAGCGTAGAGCCGTCCGGGTTCTGGAAGATCATCGCGGGCGTCTCGCGCGGCGACACGTCGTACACGCCGGCCGCCGGATCCCGCAAGAGATTCGCGGGCGCGAAGGACGACGTCGATCGTCTCGAATGCGTGCTCGGGGTCGCGGCACCAGGCATCGGCGCAGACTGTAGCGCCGCCTCGCCCTGCGGCGGAAGCACGGCCGAGAGGCCGGGGATCGGACCGCCCGAGGGGCGGGGCAGGAACGCGAGAGCGAGCAGGAACGCCAGAGCCGCCGAGGTCGCGACCGGCATCGGGCCGAACCAACCGGAGAGCCGGATCCGCGCCTGCTCGAGGGTCTGCAGCCAGCCCGGCCGCGCGCGCCGCTCACGCGAGATCGCTGCGAGCTGCGGCCGAAGCGCGGCGAGCAGGACGTCGGGCGACGGCGACGGCGGGCCCTCGGTCCAGGCCTCTCTCACCAAGTGCGCGAGCGCGCGCGATCGCTCGAGCTGCTTCCGGAGCCCCGGGTCCTGCTCGAGCTCGCGCTCGAGCCGATCGCGCCTGGCCTCCACCAGCGCACCGTCCAGGTACGCGGAGATCCGCTTTTCGAGGTCGGTGTCCTTCAAATCACATCCTCGGGATCGACGCCTCGCTGCGCGAGGAACACGATCATCTTCTTGCGTGCGTAATGTAGCCGGCTCATCACCGTCCCCTTCGAGATTCTCATCGACTCCGCGATCTCTTCGTACGACAGCCCGTCGACCTCGCGAAGCAGCAGCACCTCGCGCTGGGCGTCGGGCAGCGTCTGGATCCCCTCGGCGACCAGGGCGCGGACCTCCTGCCGGCGCAGGTCGATCTCCGGGTCGTGCGCCACGGACACCTGCGCGCGCGGATCGACCTGGTGCGCGATCGCGTCGTCCCACTCCAGCGTCGGCTCGCGCTTGCCACGGCGCCGGCGATCGAGCGCCAGGTTGACCGTGATCCGATACAGCCAGGTGTAGAAGGACGAGCGCGCCTCGAAGCGGGGCAGCGCCCGGTAGGCCTTGATCAGCGCCTCCTGCAGGACCTCCTCGGCCGCCTGCTGGTCTCGCACGACGCGATACGCGGCGCGGAAGGCCCGTTCCGCGGGGCGGCGAACCAGCGTCTCGAAGGCCGAGTGGTCGTTGGCCTGCGCCTCTCGGATCAGCTCGGCATCGGTCCGAACGACGCTCTCGGTCCGGCCCATGCCCGGCAAGCGACCCAGGGTGGTCACGGCATCCACGCGCGGCTCGTCCTTCCGGTCCTGTTCACCCACGGCTTCGACCATCGCCCGGCCCGCCGCATTCGGCCAGTGCGGCCGGCCCTGCGGCACGGCTCAGTGCGCCGCGAGCCAATGGGGCCCGTATCCGACGTGGACGACCAGCGGGACGCTCAGTTGGACGGCGTTCTGCATGCGCTCGAGCACGCAGCGCGAGAGCGCCTCGCGATCGCCCGGTGCGACCTCGAAGACCAGCTCGTCGTGGACCTGCAGGATCATCCGGGCGCTCGGGGCGGCGCCCGCTCGCAGATCCGCATCCAGATCGACCATCGCGCGCTTGATCACGTCGGCCGCGGTGCCCTGGATGACCGAGTTCACCGCCATGCGCTCCGCGGCCTGACGCAGCGCGCGATTGCCGGACTCGAGCTCGGGCAGGTAGCGGCGGCGCCCGGACAGGGTGCGGGCGAAGCCCTGTTCGCGGGCGCTCCGGATCGCGGCGTCGATGAAGGTGCGGACGCCCGGATAGCGCGCGAAGTAGGTCTCGATCTGCTCGCGCGCGTCGGTCTGGGAGATGCCCAGCGCCCGCGCCAATCCGAAGCCCGACTGCCCGTAGATGATTCCGAAGTTGATCGCCTTGGTCCGGGCGCGCTGCTCGGGGCTGACCTCCGACTCGGGAATGCCGAACACCTGCGACGCCGTGCGCACGTGGATGTCGGCGCCCTCGCGGAACGCCTTCACGAGCTCCGGGTCCTCCGAGACGTGCGCCAGGATGCGCAGCTCGATCTGGCTGTAGTCGGCCGAGAGCAGCAGCCGGCCCTCCTCGGGAACGAACGCCGCGCGGATCTCCTGTCCGAGCGGCGTGCGGATCGGGATGTTCTGCAGGTTCGGCTTCGACGACGAGAGCCGCCCCGTCGCGGCGACGGTCTGATTGAAGGTGCAGTGGATGCGCCCGGTCTCGGGGTGCACGAGCCCGGGAAGCGCCTCGACGTAGGTGCTCGAGAGCTTCGCGAGCTGCCGGTGGTGCAGGATCTCGCCCGGTAGCTCGTGCGTGAGCGCGAGCTCCTCGAGCACGGACTCGTCGGTGGAGAAGCCCGTCTTGGTGCGCTTGGTGGGCGCGAGCGCGAGCTTGTCGAACAGGATGCCTTGCAGCTGTTTGGGCGAGCCGATGTTGAACTCCTCGCCGGCCAGCGCGAAGATGCGGCGCCGCGACTCGGCGAGCTCGTGCTCGAGGCGTTTGCCGAGCTCGGCGAGCCTGGCCAGATCGATCCGCACGCCGGCGAGCTCCATTCGCGCGAGCACCGCGACCAGCGGCACCTCGAGCTCGTCGTAGATCGCGCGCTGGCCGCTGCGGTCGAGCTCGCGCTCGAGCGCGGGCAGAAGCGCGTGGTCGAGTGCCGCGAGCGCCGCGAAGTGCGAGGCGAGCTCTGCCTCCGAGACCTGATCGAACGGCCTGCGTTTCGCGCCGGCACCGAAGCGCTCCGCCGCGGAGCTCACGCTGCGATCGAGATGGGTCCTCGCGAGCGCCTCGGGGCGATCGACGGCCTGCGCGGGGTTGGCCACGTAGGCCGCGACCGCGACGTCGCGAAGCTCACCCGAGAGCCGCACCCCGCGCCGCGAGAGCGCGATCGCGCTGCGCTTCAGATCGAAGCCGACGAAGACGCGCTCGCGCGCTTCGAGAAGCGGGCGAAGCGCCTCGAGCGCGGCCTCGCCGGCTCCGCCGCGGAGGGGAACGAGCGCCGCCTCGCCTGGCGAGCCCGAGAGCGCGAGCGCGAGCAGCTCGCCGCGCATCGGATCGTCGGGCTCGAGCACGGGCTCGATCGAGAGCATCGCGGCCGCTTCGAGAGAGCGAGCCAGCTCCGCCAGCGCTTCCGCGCCGACGACGATCCGCGTCTCGACCGGATGATCGGGCTTCGGGTCGCTCGCGACCGCCGCCGGCGCCGGCGCGCCAAGATCCTCGAGCAGGCGCCTGAACTCGAGCTCGCGGAAGAGCTCGGAGAGCGCCGCGGCATCGGGCTCGCGCAGCGCCATCTTCGCGGCGTCGAACTCGAGCGGCAGATCCTCGCGCAGTCGCGAGAGCTCGCGCGAGAGCCGCGCCATCTCGGCGCCGTCTCGAAGCGCTTCGCGCGCGCGCTTCTGCGCGATCGCATCCGGGTTTGCGAGCAGCGCATCGAGCGATCCGTGCTCACGGAGCAGCTGCGCCGCGCCCTTCTCGCCGATGCCCTTCACACCCGGGATGTTGTCGGAGCTGTCTCCGATCAGTGCGCGAAGGTCGAGCATCTGCGCTGGCGGCACTCCGAATCGCGCCTCGACCGCCTCCGGCGAGAAGCGCCGATCGCGCATCGTGTCGACGAGCGTCACGTCCTCCGAGACGAGCTGCATCAGATCCTTGTCCGTCGACGCGATCTCGACCCGCACTCCCGCGCGCTCCGCGGAGCGCGCGAGCGTCGCGATCACGTCGTCGGCTTCCTCTCCGTCGTACTCCAGCGCGGCGAGCCGGTAGGCGTCCACGATCCTGCGAATCCACGGGAACTGCGCGCGCAGCTCCTCGGGCATGGCGTCGCGCGTCGCCTTGTAGGCGGGATAGATCGCCTTGCGGCGTTTGGGTCCGGGCGCGTCCCACACCACGGCGACGTAGTCGGGCCGTGTCTCGCGCAGCAGCTTCTGCAGCATCGTCGTGAAGCCGAGCGCGGCGTTGGTGGGAACGCCCGCGCTATTCGCGAGCGCGGGGATCGCGAAGAACGCGCGGAAGACGCTCGAGCTCGCGTCGACCAGGAGCAGCTTCTTCTGCATCGGCTCGAATCATATCCCGGAGAAGCGCCGGACGAGCGCCTCGTCCGCACGAAGCGCCTCGAGATCGGCGCGCGTCTTGATCGGGAAGAAGCGGCCGCGCTCGCCGCCGCGCGGCGTGACCAGGTAGCTGGTCGGAACGAAGCTCGAGAGCTCGTTCACGAGCCGCTCCATCTGCACCGCCGTGCGCCCGTCCACTTGCTTCTCGACGTAGAGCCACGAGAGCGGGTACTCGCGTTCGAGCAGCGCGAGCGAGATCGCGAACGTGTTGGTCGCCATGAAGGGAACGCGCGCGAAGTCGAAGCCGGCCGGGAAGCGGAATCCCTCGACGATCTGCAGCTCGTCGCCCACGAACGCGGGCGCGCCACCGACGTCTCCGGGAAGGGTCTCGGCGAGCTCGGCCGTGAGCGCTCGCCCGCGCGCGAGATGGAATCCGATCAGGAGCGGATCGAGCTCCGCGCCGAGGTTGTCGATGTTCGAGAGCAGAAGCGTCTCGACGCCGCGCTCCGCGAGCCGCGCCAGAAGTCCCGAACGTCGCAGGCTCCCAGGAAAGTCGCCGTGTCCGGGCGCGTAGAGCGAGACCCGGCCCGAGGCCTCGCGAAATACGTCACCGCGCGGTGTCAGACGCAGGCTCACGCTCTGCAGGAAGACCTCCGCGACGTCGCCGAGCTGGTGCCCGGCCAGGAACTGGAGCGTTCGCGCGTGGGTCGCGAAGCTGTTCATGATCAGGAATGGAACCCGCCCGAACCGCTGTGCCTGCGCCAGCTTCACTTCCAGGAAGCTGCGGCCGCCGACGGCCTCGATGATGCCCTTCACGTCGCCGCCGAAGCGCGTGGCCATGCCGCCGTTCAGGACCGCGACGGCGACGCGGCCGCGGACGATCGCCTCGCGGCCGAGCGCCTCGAGCTCGGACCGCTCGCGGGTGCTGGCGCGCTCCAGGTTCTCGACGTGTTCGCGACCCGCGAGCCGGATCGGACCGGACACGACGCTCGTGGACTTCGACAAGCGGCCGGCCGCGATCGCGCGCGCGTGCGACTCGATCAGCTCCGGGTCGAGCGCCACGTCCTCGTGCGCGACCAGACCGACGCCGTCGAGCTGAGCGTCCACGTCCTTCATGATCTCGGTCCAGTCGAACTGCATCGCGCGCCTTAATCTCGCCGGACTTGCGACGTCCGACAAGGCCGCGTATCTCTGCGCCGTGCAGAGGGGTCCCGCACCGGCGCGTTCGCCGAGCATGGTTCCGCGCATGACGCTGACCGTGCTCGCGGGCTTTGCGCTGTTCCTGGTGGTGACCCTGCTCTACTCGCTCCCGGTGCTGCTCGAGTCACCGCCGGAAGGGGCGATCCCCTCCTACACGGCCGAGCGGGTCAAGTCGCATCTCGACGGCAAGGTGACCTGGCTCCTCGCTGCGTCGTTCGTGATCGTGGGGGCGATCGGCGCCTGGCGGACGAGGCGCTCCTAGGCGTCTCGAGTCCACTCCACGGCCGACGCGCCCCAGGTCAGGCCACCGCCGAACGCGACCAGCAGCAGCTTGTCGCCGCGCCTGAAGCGCCCCGCGCGATTGCACTCGTCGAGCAGGACGGGAATCGAGGCGGCCGAGGTGTTTCCACGCACCTGGAGGTTCGTCGGCATCTTCTCCGACGGAATCTCCAGCCGATCCGCCACCGCGCTCAGGATGCGCTGGTTCGCCTGATGGGCGATCACCCAGTCGACGTCACCGATGCTCCAGCCGACCTTCGCGAGCGTGTCGCGGGCGACCTGCTCCATCGACTGCACGGCCACCTTGAAGACCTGCGGGCCGTTCATGCGCACGAACACCTCGCGCCGGGCGAGCATTTCCGGCGAGGCGGGCATGCGCGCCGCGCCGCCGGGAATCTGGATCATCTCGCTGTACTGCCCGTCCGACTTGAGCGTCGTGGCGAGGACTCCGCCGGGCCCGTCGCTGCGCTCGAGCACCACCGCCCCCGCGGCATCGCCGAAGAGGATGCAGACCGAGCGCTCCTGGTAGTCCATGAAGCGCGTCAGCCCCTCGCCGCCGGCCAGAAGCGCGCGCCGATAGCCTCCCGACTGCAGCATGCTGGTCACGACCTCGAGGCCGTACACGAATCCGGAGCAGGCCGCGTTCACGTCGAAGGCCGGAATCGTGGACCCGCGACACAGATTCCGGTGCACGTGATTCGCCGTCGCCGGAGTGAACGTGTCTGGGGTGCAGGTCGCGACCACGATCAGATCGAGATCCTCGGGCGCGAGCCCCGCCTGCTCCAGAGCGCGCCGCGCCGCGCGCGTGACGATGTCGCTCGTCGCCTCTTCCGGCGCGAGCATGCGCCGCTCGCGGATGCCCGTACGCGTGACGATCCACTCGTCACTCGTCTCGACCATCTTCTCGAGGTCGGCGTTCGAGATCACCCGTTCCGGCAGCGCCGAGCCGGTTCCGCGGATCAGCGTGCTCAAGCAGCGGTCGCTACGCGCGCCTCGATGTAGCTCAGGATGTCTCCGAGGGTGCGGATGTTCTCGGCGTCGGAGTCCGGCACCTCGATGCCGAATTCCTCTTCGATCGCCATCACGAGCTCGACGACGTCCAGCGAGTCGGCGCCCAGGTCGTCGAGAAGATTCGCCTCGGGAACGAGCGTCTCCTTGTCCACCCCCAGCTGCTCGCCAACGATCGCAACGATCCGCTCACCGAGATCCATCGTCCTCTCCTCCCCAGGCTCCGCGAACGGGCCGTTTGATCTGGATCCGAATTGTGACTCAGGGTCACATTCCGCTCGATTGAGTTTTCCCGACGGTCCGCGGCTTGTCAACGAATCCCTCGCTCCGCTGCTCAACAGGTGGACGCGGCTCGGCATCGGGCTGCTAAGAAGGGGGGCATTCGATGGGCAGATGGGGAACGACGACCCTCGCGGTCGCAGTGATCTCGGCTCTGGCGGCGCCCGCGCTCGCGGCCAGCACCGCGGCGCTCGCGCCCGGCGGGCGCACGCTCGCGGGTCCGGGTACGGCGAGCATCGCGATCGCCGGGACGGAGACGGTCTTCAGCAACGGCGATCGCGACGCCTGCGCGACGGTGGTGAACTCCGGCAGATCCACGCTGCAACTGTCGGTGACGGCTGGCACCACGACAGCGATCACCATCGACGCCGGCGACAGCGCCGCGCTGTGCAGGCTGGCGCTCGAGCAGGTGGATCTGATCTGCACCGGCACGACCGCGTGCGCCGCGCAGTGGCGCGTCGACGACAACTGACCAGACGCTCGACCACGAGAGGAGGAAATCGACATGAACAGGATTTTTTCGATCGCACTTTCGACTGCACTCGTGCTCGCGCTGGCCACGCCCGCGCTCGCGGCCAAGTCCGCATCGCTCGCGCCGGGCGGGCGCACGCTCGCGGGTCCGGGCTCGAGGAGCCTCGCCGCCAACAGCACCGAAACCGTCTACACCGACACCTCGGGCAACGCGAATGCCTGCGCGACGGTGGTGAACACCGGGAGAGTCGCGCTGACCGTGACCCTGGACGGCAACGGCACGTCTTCGATCGACGTTCCTGTCTCGGGCAGCGGCTCGCTCTGCCTCGATTCGCTCGAGACCGTGGAGCTGACTTGCCCGGCCGGAACCGTGGCGTGCAGCGCGCAGTGGCGGGTCGACAACAACTAGTCGTCGAGCGGCCTCAGCGCTTCGAAAGACCGCGAAGGAAGAATTCGATCGCCTCGTGGTAGACGAGCGGGACGTCGCGCTCCCAGAGGGCGCGGCGTTCGGGCACCTCGAGCGTCTGGATCACCGCGTTCGCGCCGACCCAGACCACGTTCGCGCTCAGCCACGGGTCGCTCGGCTCGAACTCGCCGGTCGCGACGCCGCGCTCGATCACCTGCGCGAGCAGGAGCAGCGCGCGCTTCCACACGTCCGTCACCAGCGCGACCAGGTTCGGCGGGAGCTGCCCGATCAGGCTCTGGTTGTCGATCGCCCAGAAGATCCGGAAGTACTCGAGCTGCGTCGTGTAGTGATCGAAGTAGAAGGTCGCGAGCCTGCGGATCTGGTCGGCCGCGGGCAGGTCCGGATCGATCACCCGCGCCATGCGCTGAACGAAGGTCTCCGCGTTCTGGGCCAAGATCTCGACGTAGAGCTCGGCCTTGCTCTCGAAGTGGCGGTAGATCGTGCCCTTGGCGAGGCCGGCTCGGCGCGCGACCTCGTCGAGATTCGCGCGCTCGAATCCCTGCTCGAAGAAGACCTGGCGTGCGGAGTCGACGATGCGCTTGCGGCTGCGCTCCCCCCGCCTGGCGCCCGGCTTCAGATCGGATCGCTCCCGTCGTACTGCAGGTGCTCGAAGAGCGCCGTCGACAGATAGCGCTCGCCAAAGCTCGGCAGGACCACGACGATCAGCTTGCCCGCGGCCTCGGGCCGGCGCGCGATCTCGAGCGCCGCGTGCACGGCCGCACCGGAGGAGATGCCCGAGAGCAGGCCCTCCTCGGTCGCGAGCCTGCGCGCCATCTCGATCGCCTGCTCGCTCGAGACCTTCACGACCTCGTCGATCAGCTTCGTGTCGAGGATGTCGGGGATGAAGCCCGCGCCGATGCCCTGGATCTTGTGCTTGCCGGGCTTTCCGCCCGAGATCACCGGGCTCTCGGCCGGCTCGATCGCGATCGCCCTGAAGCCCGGCTTCTTGGCCTTCAGCACCTGCGCGACACCGGTCAGTGTCCCGCCCGTGCCGATGCCCGAGATCAGGTAGTCGACCTCGCCGTCGGTGTCTCTCCAGATCTCGAGCGCCGTCGTCTCGCGGTGCACCGCCGGATTGGCCGGGTTCTTGAACTGCTGCGGCACGAAGCTGTCGGGCACCCTTGCGGCCAGCTCGTCCGCGGCCTTGATCGCGCCGGACATGCCGTCGGCGCCGGGCGTGAGCACGAGCTTCGCTCCGTAGGCGCGGAGCACCGCGCGACGCTCGCGCGACATCGTGTCGGGCATGGTGAGCACCAGCGAGTACCCGCGCGCGGCCGCGACCATCGCCAGCGCGATGCCGGTGTTCCCCGAGGTGGGCTCGATCAGCGTGGTCTTGCCCGGGGTGATCTTGCCTGAGAGCTCCGCCGCCTCGATCATCGCGGCGCCGATCCGGTCCTTCACGCTGTTCGCCGGGTTCTGCGCTTCGAGCTTCGCCACCACGCGAGCCCTCGCGCCCGCCGTCACCCGGTTCAGCTGGACCAGCGGCGTGTTTCCGATCAGCCTCGTGACGTCCTTCGCAATCTTCATCGCGGTTCACCTCCGTCGCCCAGGGATGGTACCACGAGGTTGGTGACTCCGATCCGTCCGCCCGGCGACGCGCGCAGGAGCAGCGCGCCGACATGGGCGACCAGATCGCGCACGCCCGGGCTTCGCTCCGGGTGGGTCATCGGGTCGACGCGAACCGTGGCGCTGCCGCGGTCGTGCACGGCGAGCTTCACGTAGAAGGGCTGCTTTCGGCCCGCCTCGACGCAGAGCGCTTCGATCAGAGCGGCGCGCGCATCGGGCGAGAGGTACAGGTGATCCGCGCGCAGGATGTCCGCGCCGCGGCGCAGCACGAACGGCTGCCAGGCGCGCTCGAACTCCGAGAGATCGGCGACGCCCTCGATCACGACGTGCGGCATGGGTTCCCCGCGCGCGAGGCGCAGGCGCGCACCGGCTCGAACGAGTGCCGGTGGATCGGGCTCGGCCCGAGCTTCGAAAGCGCCGCCAGGTGCTCCGGCGTTCCGTAGCCGGCGTGCCGCGCGAAGCCGTACCCCGGATGGTGTCGGTCGAGCTCCGCCATTCGGGCATCGCGGAAGACCTTCGCGACGATCGAGGCCGCGGCGATCGCGGCGACCCGCGAGTCGCCCCCGACGAGCGACTCCTGGCGGCAGGGGACCCCCGGAACTCGGCGAGCATCGACGACGAGCGCGTCGGGTGCGGTCGCGAGCGCCTCGACGGCGCGCCGCATCGCGAGCAGCCCGGCATGGAACACGTTCACGCGGTCGATCTCGTCCGGCTCGACCGAGCCAACGCCGACCCCGAGCGCGATGCGCTCGATCTCGCGCGCGAGCCGCTCGCGCGCGACGCGCGACAGGCGTTTGGAGTCGTCCAGACCCGGAAGCCAGGCATCCGCGGGCAGGATCACGGCGGCCGCGACGACCGGGCCCGCGAGCGGTCCCATCCCGACCTCGTCGACGCCGGCGATTCGCGCGTGACCTTCGGAGGCGAGCTTGCGCTCGAGTGCAAAGAGCTGCGCGAGCCGGCCGCGCTCCGCGACCTCGCGACGTGCGCGCGCCGCGAGCGCTTCAGCGAGCTCCCGCGCGCCTTCGCGCGGGTCGGCGCGCAGCGCGCGGATCAGGTCGGGCGTCACGTCTTGCGCGCCGGGCGCGTAGCGCTCCCGAAGCCGTGCCAGCGCGACGCGCGCGAGCTCCACGGCGGCTAGTCCCCCGCGTCCGCTTCGTCGACGCCGAGCCGCTTCTCGATCCTGCGCACGCGCCTCAGCAGCTCGGGCAGGCGCTTCTGCGCGGCGACGATCCGGCCGAAGAGCTTGCGCTCGACCGCCGGCGCGCCGAGCACTTGCGAGCCAGGCGGCAGGTCGCTGGCTGTCGCGGCCATGGCGCCGACCAGCGAGAAGTCGCCGATCGTGACGTGCCCGGCGCTCGCCGCCTTGCCAGCCATGTAGACGAAGCGACCGACCACGGTGCTTCCCGCCAGGCCGACCTGGGCGCAGAGCGTCGAGTGGTCGCCGATCTCGCAGCCGTGCGCGATCTGCACGCCGTTGTCGATCTTCACGCCGACGCCGATCCTCGTGCGGACCTGTGCATGGCCGCGCCTCGGGTGGCCCGGGTGCGACGCGTCGATGGTGGTATTCGCGCCGATCTCGCTGTCGTCGCCGATCTCGACCGGGCAGACGTGCGGGATCCGCACGCGCACGCCGTCGGCGCGCGCGGTGAAGCCGAAGCCCGGCGCGCCGATCACCGCGCCGTTGTTGATCAGCACGCGCTTTCCGATGCGCACGCCCTCGCGGAGCTGCGCCCCGGAGTGGACTTCCGCGTCCTCGCCGATCTCCACTCCCGGGTACACCGTCACGTGTGGGTGGATGCGCACGCGCGCGCCGATCCGGGCTCCCGCCCCGATCACCGCGCAGGCTCCGATCGAGACGTCCTGTCCGAGCCACGCATCGGGCGCGACGACCGCGCTCGGATGGACGCCCTTGGCTTGCGCCGGCCGCGGGTGGAACAGATCGATCGCGCGCGCGAAGTCGGCGTAGGCCGCGGGCGAGCGCAGACAGGGCCGGCCCAGCCGCTCGAAGCCGGGCGGGAGCAGGAACGCGCCCGCGCGAGACGAAGCGAAGGCGGCCTGGTACTTCGCGCCTGTGACGAACGCGAGCTCGGCGGGACCCGCGTCTTCCAGGCTCGCGAGCCCGTCGAGCGAGACGGACCCGTCGCCCTCGAGCGGGAGCGAGAGCGCGGCTGCGAGCTCCGCAAGACGCAACGCCGTCTCAGCTCCCGAGCAGCTTGCCGAGCGGCGAGCGGTACAGGAGCCCGAGCGCGCGCCTGGCCAGCCGCAGCGTCCGTGTGCTGTACGGGTACCAGAGCGGCTCGGACTTCCCGCGCATTCGCGGCAGCACCACCGACTGCACGTGGCAGAAGCTCTTCAGGCCGAGCTCTCCGTTCACGCGCCCGATCCCGCTCTCCTTCACGCCGCCGAACGGGCTCTCGGAGATCCCGTAGGTGACCATGCAGTCGTCCACCACCACGCCGCCCGCCGCGATCCGATTCGCCAGACGCTTTCCCTTCCAGGTGTCGCGCGTCCAGACGCTGGCCTGCAGCCCGTAGCAGGAATCGTTCGCCAGACGCAGCGCCTCTTCCTCGTCGCTCACCACCTGGATCGGAAGACACGGGCCGAAGGTCTCCTCGCGCATGATCGCCATCTCGTGATTCACGTCGACGAGCACGGTCGGCTCGAAGAAGAGCCCCGGCCAGGCGGGATTGCGCCGGCCGCCGGTCAGGATCTTCGCCCCCTTGGCCACGGCGTCGGCGACGTGCTGCTCGATGATCTCGAGCTGTGCGGGGCTCGTGATCGCGCCGAGATCGACGTCGCCCTCGGTCTCGGGCCCCTGGCGCAGCTCGCGCGTGAGCTCGACCACGCGCCCGGTGAACGCGCTCGCGACCTTCTCGACCACGTACACGCGCTCGGTCGACATGCAGACCTGACCCGAGTTCGTGAACGCGCCCCAGACCGCGCCGCGCGCGGCGCGCTCGATGTCGGCGTCGTCGCAGACGATCATCGGGTCCTTGCCGCCGAGCTCGAGCGTGCACGGCACGAGCGCGCGTCCGCAGGCCTCGGCGATCCGCCGGCCGGTGCGCGCTGAGCCCGTGAACGAGATCTTGTCGCAGCCCGCGTCGACCAGCGCCGCGCCGGTGGAGCCGTCGCCGGTCACCACCTGGAACACGTTCTCGGGCAGCCCCGAGTCGGCGAAGAGCTTCGCCAGCGCCAGGCCCACGAAGGGCGTGATCTCGGAGGGCTTGAGCACGACGGCGTTGCCGGCCGCGAGCGCCTGCGCGGTCGGGTTCAGCGAGAGCATGAACGGGAAGTTCCAGGGCGTGATGATCCCGATCACGCCCATCGGCCGGTAGGAGAGCACCAGCTTCTTCGTCTTCATCAGGTGCAGGCGCTTCTTCTCGTCGCGCAGCAGCCGCCTGGCGTTCTTCGCGTAGAACGTGAGCGCGTCGCAGCCGCCGAGGATCTCCGCGGTCATCGCCTCGAGCCTCGGCTTGCCGGTGTCGCTGCAGATCACGTCGGCGATCTCGTCGGCGCGTTCGACGAGCAGGGCGCGGGCGCGGAGCAGGAGGCGCTCGCGCTCGTCGAAGCTCCGCGCCGCCCACTCGACCTGCGCGACGCGAGCGCGGCCGACGGCTGCGCTCACGTCCTCGGGGCTCGCGACCTCGATCTCGCCGAGCCGCTCGAGCGTCGCGGGCGCGAACACCTCGAGCTTGCGGCGGCCGTGAAGCTCGCGCGGAGTCACCGGCTGGAGCAACGCCATGTCTTCACCTCCCCACGCCGGCGCAGCGCCGGCCGTCGATTGCTAGAAGATCGCAAAATCGGTGTCAATGCGAGGATTTTGACGCGTGCGAGCGCCTGTGAGATAAACCGCGCGCCGTGAGCGGGACGCGCCACACCTCCGGCGAGCCGGAGACCCGAGCCGAGCTCGCCTCGGACCTCGTCGACCTGTACGAGGAGGGCTCCTCGCCACCGGCCGCATCGCCCGCGTCGCTCGGCGTCTGGGATCTGGCCTGGCCGACGATCCTCTCGTTCATGACCCAGTTCGCGGTGCGCTGGGTCAACTTCGCGATGGTCGGCGACCTCGGCGCGGACGCGCTCGCCGCGGTCGGCATCGGCAATCAGTTCTTCTGGCTGGTGCAGTCGCTGGCCACGCTCGCGCCGACGGGAATCGTCGCGCTGCTCTCGCGCGCGGTCGGCGCACGCGACGAACGGCTCGCCGACGCGAGCCTTCGCCAGGGCCTCTGGCTCGGCCTGGGAATCGGCGGCGCCGCGACCGCAGCGCTCCTGCCGCTCTCCCATTTTGCGATCTCGCTCTACGGCGTGAACGAGAACGTGGTCGCGCTCGGCGGCGTCTACCTGTTCTGGACCATCGTCGGAAACGTGCCGATGACGCTCGCGATCGTCTTCGGCGCCGCGCTTCGCGGAGCCGGCGACACGCGCACGCCGCTCTGGATCGGGGCGTTCGCCAACCTGCTGAACGTCGGGCTGTGCTGGGCGCTCATCTACGGGCAGTTCGGATTTCCCGCGCTCGGGGTCGCGGGAGCGGGAATCGCGTCGACGATCGCCGTCTCGCTGCAGCTGCCGGCGTTCTGGTGGCTCTGGCAGACCGGCCGGCTCGCGCTCAAGCCGTCGGGCGCGAGCGCGTGGCCGGATCGCGAGGTGCTGGGGCGGATCTTCCGGATCGGCTATCCGGCCGCGTTCGAGGGCGTGATCTTCCAGAGCGGGCTGCTCGCGTTCATGCGCGTGCTCGGCGGCTACGAGACGGCGGCGATCGCCGCGTACAACGTCGGCGCGCAGATCCTGTCGTTCTCGTTCCTGCCCGGGCTCGGCTTCGCGACCGCGGCGGCGACGCTGGTCGGACAGCACCTCGGCGAGCGCGAGCCGCGGCTGGCCGAGCGCTCGGCATGGCGCTCGATGTGGGGCGCGATCCTGTCGATGAGCGTGCTCGGCGCGGCGACGATCGCCGCGGCGCCGCGTCTCGCCGGGATCTTCAGCAACGACCCGCGGGTGATCGAGCTCACGGTCGACTTCATCTGGACGCTAGGCGCGGTGCAGCCGCTGATGGCGATCGAATACACGATCGGCGGTGCGCTGCGCGGCGCAGGCGACACGCGCTTTCCGCTCTTCGCGATCTTCGCGGGGCTCTTCAGCTGCCGCTTGCTTCCGGCGGCGATCGCGGCCTACGTGTTCGGCGCCAGCGTGCAGGTGGTCTGGAGCATGCTCGTGCTCGACTACACGCTGAAGGCCGCGCTGCTGCTGTGGCGCTTCCGGCGCGGGCGCTGGAAGACGCTCGAGGTCTAGCTCAGCTCGCGCCGGACGCGGGGAGCAGCGCGAAATAGCGCAGCACGTCCGTCTCGGTGAGGATGCCGACGATCTCGCGGCCATCGACGACGGGCAGGCAGCCGATCTTGTTCTCGGCCATGAGCTGCGCGGCGGTCTGGATTCCCTCGTCGGGCCCGATCGTGCGCGGCGGGGTGGACATGACCTCGGCGATGCGCACGCCCTCGAGGAAGATCTTCTGCTCCTCGGCCGAGATCCCGATGATGTTCGAGAGCGACGCGCGCAGCAGGTCCCGCTGCGAGACCACGCCGACCAACGCCCCGCGGTCCACCACCGGAATGTGTCGGACGCTGCCGAGATCCATGATCTCCTTGACGATCCACAGCGTGTCGTCCGCGGAGATCCGCACCACGTTCTTCTTCATGACCTCGCGGACGGGAACCACGCGCCTCATCTACCACGCGGAGCCAAGGGGTGACAATCTCGGACGCTCCCGCGCGCGGCTGCTATCATGGGACGCATGGGTCGGGACCGGGACGACGAGGTCGAGCTGGAGCGCGATGCGCAGCGCAGGGCGGGCCTGTTCGAGGCGCTGCTCCACGAGGCGATCCGGCGCACGGCCCAGGTCGGCTTCTCGAGCTTCTTCGCGACCGAGGACGCCGTGCGCCGCGCCTTCTCCGAGGCGGTTCCGCGGGACTGGGTCGACTACGCGAACCGGCAGAGCACGGAGCTTCGCTCCGAGATGATCGAGCGCATGTCTGGGGAGTTCGGCGCCTGGCTGCGCACGATCGACCTCGCGCAAGTCATGGGCAAGCTGCTCGCAGAGAACGACGTCGAGCTTCGCGTCTCGATCTCGGGCGGGCGACGCGGCGCCGAGCGCTCGCCGGAGCTCTCGCTGGTCACGAAGCGCAGCAAGTAGAGAAGCTCCGCGGGAGGTTTGTGATGGGCAGGCTCGGCTTCCTCGCGGGCGTTACGGCCCTCGCGGGGGTCTACTACTTCGGCTTCGGCGCCGGGCCGTCCGCCTCCGAGTACCTGGAGGACCTCGAGTGGTGGCGGCCTTGGGGAACGCTGGTGCGCTGGCTGCCGCTGGCCGGCCTCACGGCGATGGCGCGCGCGGGCCTCCCGGACGCGCTCGCGCCGTTCGCGCTCTTCTGCGGGCCGCCGCTCGCCCTCCTCGCCGCCGCGCACGCTGTGTTCCGCGAGAACGCCGCAGCTCGCGCCTACGCGTTCTTCCTGGCGATGGCGATGTGCATCTTCGTCTGGTACGGCTATCGCGCGGAGCAGGTCTGGCGCTTCTTCGAGTGGCGCTTCGCCGCGGTGGCGCTCGCGTTCGCGGCCGTGACCAGCGCGGTCGCGTACTCTCCTTCGCTGCTGCGCTGCCTCGCACGGAGATCTCCGTGGCTTGCCGCTCTCGGGGTCGCGGGCTCGATCGCGGGAATCTTCCTGCTGTCGACCGAGGTCACCGGCACCAACACCGACATGCCGTTCAACGTGAGCCCGTGGCCGATCGTGACGCTGGTGGGCCTGCTTCTGGTCGGCGCGACGTTGGCCGCGGCGCACACGGCGGGCGGCGCGGCGGTCTGGCTTCGCGCGCGGATCGGAGGCGCGCGCGGCTTCGCGCTCGGGGCCTTGCTCGCGCTTCCCGTCGGCGGGCTGGCGGGCGCGCTCGTCTTCAGCGCGCCGCGCGGCTGGATCGCGGTGGCGGTCTTCGCGGCGATCTTCGCGGTCCTGTGCCTGGCGCTCGCGCCTCGCGACGCTCGGGAAGCGCAGCGCACCGGCCTGTTCCGGCTCGCCGCCGGCGCGCTCCTGCTGGCCGCGATCTTCGGCTCCGACCAGGTCGCCGCGGCGCTGCAACGCGCCGCACGCGACCAGACCGCGCTCGATCTTCTGGTCGCCCTCGAAGCCTACAAGCGCGAGCGGGACACCTACCCCGAGACACTCGAGGATCTCGTGCCCGAGTATCTCCAAGAGGTGCCCCGCCCGGCGATCGGCCTGATTCGCGACGACGACGACCGCTTCGCCTACTCCAATTATGGTGACTCCTACGCGCTCGAGTTCGCGAGCGTCCTCTGGGTCCAGTGTCAGTACAGCCCGCCCTACGAGTTCGCCGGTGCGGATCCGGGGGAGCTCGACGAGGAAGAGGCCGTCGGCGCGGAGGCGGGCGAGTCCGACGCCGCGGCCGAGCCCTCGGATGCGCCCGACGTCGCCGCGAAGCGCGAGCCGACGGCCGAGGATCGGGAGCTCGCGGCAAGACTCGCGGAGCGCGGCCTCGAGGGATCCTGGAGCTGCCCGGAGGAGCCCCCGAAGCTGTGGTGACGACGGCGGCGACGGAAATCGAGCTCGGCCCGCGTGAACGCCTGCGCCGCGCGGCACGCACGGGAGGAGCCATCGCGGGCATCTACATCGGCTACAAGGGCCTGCACTGGCTCGACCGCGGCGCCCTGCGCGGCGTGGTCGGCGTCGCGCGCCGCCAGTGGGACCGCTTCTCGGCATCGACGCTGAACGACGCTGCGACCGACCTCGGGGGTGTGCTGCTCAAGGCCGGGCAGTTCCTGGCCACGCGCGCCGACGTCCTGCCGCCCGCGTACATCGAGCGGCTGGCGCGCCTTCAGGACCGCGCGCGGCCGATCCCGTACGCGGACGTGCGCTGCGTTCTGTGCGCGGAGCTCGGCACCGAGCCCGAGACGCTCTTCGCGAGGATCTGGCGCCGCCCGATCGCCTCCGCGTCGCTCGCGCAGGTGCACCGCGCCACGCTCCTGGATGGCCGCGAGGTGGCGATCAAGATCCAGCGCCCCGACGTGCGCAGCGCGCTGCGCGCGGATCTCGGCACGCTCCGGCTGGCGGTGCGCGCGATCCAGAGCATCGAGGGGACACTCGGCTTCTCGATCCTTCTCGACCAGCTCGAGCAGAGCCTAGATCGAGAGCTCGACTTCCGCCTCGAAGCCGAGAGCGCCGAGCGAATGGCGCGGAATTTCGCGGGCGATGCATGCGTGCGGATTCCGTACGTCGTGCCGGAGTTCACCCGCACGCGCGTGTTGGTGACCGAGTATCTGCCGGGCATCCGAGTGACCGACCGCGCGCGCCGGACGCGCGCGGGGCTCGACTGCGCGCGCGTGCTCGACGTCCTGTTCGACGCCTACACGGCGCAGGTGTTCGGCCACGGTTTCTTCCACGGCGATCCCCACCCGGGAAACCTGCTCGTGCTGCCGGGCCGCGCCGGAAGCTTCGAGCTCTGCTTCGTCGACTTCGGGATCGTGCAGGAAGTTCCCGCGGGCTTTCATCCGGGAGTGGTCGCGCTGGTCCAGTCGCTGCTCGCGCGCGACGCGACGTCGGTCGCCGCCGCGCTGTACGCGCTCGGGCTCGAGACGCGCGACCCGGCAGCGCGCACGATCGAGCGGATCGCGGAGCGGATCACGTCGGCGCTGCGTCGGGCCGATGCGGACGGATTCGCGACGCTCGTCGCGGCGCTCGGAAGCGAGATCGGCGAGCTCTTGCGCGAGGACCCGCTCGCGAGCGTTCCCCCGCACGTCTTTCTGCTCGGACGCGTGCTCGGCCTGCTATCCGGCGTCGCCGCCCAGCTCGGCGTGCGGATCAACCCGATTCGCGCGCTGCTGCCGCGGCTCTTCGAGGGACGATGAGCCGACTCCACGTCGGGCTCACGCCCTGGCGCACCGATCCGCAAGGCGCGGCCGGCCCGCTCGCCGCGCAGGGCGAGCGCGCGGAGTCACTGGGCTTCGATTCGTTCTGGCTGCCGGAAAGTCACTTCAACGCCCGCGGCGCGCTGCCCCAGCCACTCCTGCTGCTCGCCGCGGTCGCCGCGCGCACGCGCAAGCTCAGGCTCGGCACCACCTCCTACCTCCTGCCCGTGCGACACCCGCTCCAGGTCGCGGAGGACGTCGCGGTGCTCGACCGGCTCTCGGAAGGTCGCGTGATCCTCGGCATCGGTCGCGGCTTCCGATCCGAGCTGTTCACCGCGTTCGAGGTGCCCCCGAACGAGAAGCGCGATCGCTTCCACAGCGCGCTCGAGCAGATCCTACGCGCCTGGAGCGGCGAGCCGATCACGCGCGACGCGGCGGGTGGCGAGGAGTTCCGACTCGCGCCCCTGCCCGTGCAGCAGCCGCACCCGCCGCTCTGGGTCGCGGCGTTCGGGCCGAAGGCCGTCGAGCAGGCCGGACGCCTGGGACTGCCGTACCTGGCCTCGCCGATCGAGTCGCTCGAGACGCTCGTCGCAAACCACGAGCGACACCGCAGCGTGTTGGACGACGCTTCGCGGGCGGAGACGCTGGCCGTGCCCGTGATGCGCACGGTCTTCATCTGCAAGAGCGAAGCGCTCGCCGAGCGCGTGCGCGAGGCGCTCGCAGCGCAGACCGCGGCGCTCGCGGCCTCGCGCGCCGCGAGCCTTCGCCGCGCCTCGGAGTCCCAGGTCTCGAGCTTCGCTCTGGTGGGCGAGGCCTCGCAGGTCGCCGAGGGGATCGCTCGCTACCGCGAGGTGATCGGCATGACCCACCTGATCGCGCGCGTGCAGGTTCCCGCGGCCGAGCCCGCCGAGGTCGAAGCCGCGCTCGAGGGCCTGGCCGAGCTCGCCGAAGGTTTCTAGGCCCGGCTACTCCTCGAGCGCCCGCAGGGCGCTGTCGAGCGCGGCCGGATCGACGCGCTCTGGAAATCGCTCCGCGGCGCGGTAGATCGCCGCCAGCCGCGCGCTGGTCGCGGCGTCGAGCGGCCGCGCGAAGTCGCGCTCGCGCAGCTCGCGCAGGATGCGTCGGTTCAGCGGATCGAAGAAACGCGCGTCGAACTCCGCGGTGTCGTTCATGATCGACGCCGACTCCCGCACGTGCACCGCGCCGAAGAGATGCGCGAGCTCGTGCGCCGCGGTGAGCACGCTCGCCTCGCCCTCCGCCGGACAGAGCGCGACCGCATGCGTGCCGAGCGGGATCGCAAGCCCGGTTCGCCGCGCGCCGATCGAGAGCTCGCGAAGGGAACCGGCCGGGGCCAGCGCGAGCACGACACCCCCGGGCGGGGCCGCGACCCGCGAGGCCGCCTCGAGCAGCGCGTCGAGGTCGCGGGCGCTCGCGGGCGGCGTCCAGCTCTCGGGCCGCGCGACCAGCGCGACATCGGCCTCGCGCGTGAAGACCTCTGTCGTCTGCGCGATCAGACGCCGCGCGCCGTCCGCCCCCAGCGCGCAGGCGTCGAGAAGCCGCAGATCGAGCAGGCGCGGCGTCCGGCTCGCGTCGCGGAGCTCCGCGTCGAGGCGCGCCGCCAGCGCTTCGCCGCCGAGCGCGAGCGCCTCGAGCGCGGCGTCCGCGAGCCCCCCGCGGGAGCTCTCGGTTCGCGTCGCGACGCGGTCGCGCAGAACCAGGCCCTCGCGCGACCAGAGCTCGAAGCGCAGGGCCATGCGGCCGAGCGGCGTGCCCCAGCGATCCCGCACGAACCCGACGCGGAACGGTGTCACCACGAAGCTGTGCCACTGCGATCCCGAGAGCTCCTCGAGCTCGCCGATCAGGACGAAGTCCGGCGCCGATGGCGCCGGCCAGGCGGCCGGGTCGCGCGGATCGAAGCCGACCGACTCGACGTTCGCGAACGTGCCCGAGCGCAGCAGCGTGGCCAGCAGGTCGCCGCGCACGGCGTCGAGCACCGGCGCGTCGAAGGCGTCGTCGCCGGTGCGCTCGATCCCCTCGCGCACGACTCCGCCAAGGCCGAGCTCGAGCGCGGGCCGCGAGCCGCTTCGCATCGCGTCGGGGCGCAGGTCCGCGATCGCGCCGAGCCCGAGGCCGGGGCGCCCGGAGCTCGCCCGGTCGGCCGCGATCGCCCAGTCCAGATGCGGCGCGACCGAGACGGGCATGGGCCCGCCCAGACACGCGGCGAGCGCGAGCGAGACGCAGAGCGCGGACGCGGCGGGCGCGCGCAAGCGCTACTCCTTCGAGTCCGCGTCGCGCGTGAAGAGCAGGAACGCCATCGAGGGGCGCTTGGACGACTCGCGCATCGCGAACTGCATTCCGTCGAAGACCCAGCCCTCGGCAACGCGCTCGTTCAGGATCCGCTCGATCTCGTCCTCGGTGACCGACGAGGTCTCGACGACTTTGTAGACGACGCTAGCCACGGTAACGCCCCGCGAAATCCTTCGCGAAGTAGGTCACGATCCGGTCCGCGCCCGCGCGCCGGATCGCGAGCAGGCTCTCGTCGACGACGCGCGGCGCCTCGAGCCAGCCGCGCGAGATCGCGGCCTGCAGCATGCTGTACTCGCCGCTCACCTGATAGGCGAAGATCGGCAGGTCGAAGTGCTCGCGCGCCTGTCGCACCACGTCCAGGCAGGGCATCGCGGGCTTCACCATCACCATGTCGGCGCCCTCCTCGACGTCGGCCGCGATCTCGCGCAGCGCCTCGCGCGCGTTGCCCGCGTCCATCTGGTAGCCGCGCCGGTCGCCGCTCTTCGGGGCCGATTCGGCGGCCTCGCGGAACGGCCCGTAGAAGGCCGAGGCGTACTTCGCCGCGTAGGAGAGGATCGGCGTCCCGGAGAGCCCGGCCGCGTCGAGCCCGCGCCGGATCGCGGCGACGCGCCCGTCCATCATGTCGCTCGGCGCGACCACGTCCGCGCCCGCCTCCGCCGCGACGACCGCGGAGCGCGCGAGCAGCGGAAGCGTCTCGTCGTTCGACACGGCGCCGTCGTGGACCACGCCGCAGTGACCGTGATCGGTGTACTCGCACATGCAGATGTCGGCGATCACCACGAGCTCGGGCGAGGCGCTCTTCATGGTCCGGATCGCGCGCGCGATGATGCCGTCGGGGTCGTAGCCGCTGGTACCCAGCGCGTCCTTGTGGGCCGGAATCCCGAACAGGATCACGCCGCCCAGGCCCAGGTCGCAGATCCGCTTCGCCTCGTCGGCGAGCTGGTCGACGGAGAGGCGCAGCACGCCCGGCATCGACGAGATCGGCTCGCGAACCGCGCGGCCCTCGACCACGAAGAGCGCGTCGATCAGGTCGCCGGGGTGCAGGCGCGTCTCGCGCGCGAGCGCGCGAAGCGCCGGGGTCCGGCGCAGCCTGCGAAGCCGCTGCTCAGGAAAGGCCATGGGAGTCCTCCGCGAACCCGCGTTCGAGTGCATCGACGAGGGCGGTCGTGTTCTGGAGCTGCGCGGTCCAGGCGCGCGCCGGTGCGCCGCCGAGTGCGCGCGCGAGCGCTTCCGCCGTGGTCGGGCCGATGCAGGCGAAGGCCGCGCGAGCGGCGAGCCGGGCGCGCTCCGCCGGCGCGAGCAGCGCGAACAATCGCTCGACCGTCGAGGGGCTGGTGAGCAGCACCGCGTCGATCCCGAGCGCGAGCTCCGCGGCGAGCCGCTCGCCCGCGTCGACGGGCGCGCGATTTCGGTAGGCGTGGACCGCGTCGACGCGCGCGCCGCGCGAGGCGAGCGCGCGGGGCAGCACCTCGCGCGCGAGCTCCGCGCGCGGCAGCAGGACGCTCCGGCCCGCGAGCCCGCCCGCCGCATCGAGCGCCTCGGCGAGTCGCTCCGGGGTGCTCTCGCCGTCCGGAACGAGATCCACGCGCAAGCCGCGCGATCGCGCCTCGCGCGCGGTCGCAAGGCCGATGCAGGCCACGCGCGCACGCCCGAGCGATTGCGCGGGCGGCGTCGCGAAGCGAACCGCGTTGGCGGAGGTGTAGACGATCCAGTCGTACGTCGACGCGCGCGCGAGCGCCTCCGCGAGCGCCGCGGGGTCGGCGGCCGGGACGAGCTCGAGAAGCGGGACGATCACGGGCTCGGCAGCGCGACGGCGCAGCTCGAGCGCGAGGTCCGCGCCCTGCCCGCTCGCGCGCGCGACCAGCACGCGCCGGCCGAACAGCGGCAAGCGCTCGAACCAGGCGATCTGCTCGCGGCAGCCCACCACGTCGCCGATCACGATCACCGCGGGCGCCTCGATTCCGGCCGCGCGGATCTGCGCCGGCAGCTCGTCGAGCTTCGCCACCACCACGCGCTGTCGCGGCGTCGAGCCGCGCGAGATCGCGGCCGCCGGCGTCTTCGGGTCGCGGCCCCCGGCCAGCACGCGAGCCACGATCTCTTCCGCCCACGCCGTGCCCATCAGGATCACCAGCGTCTGCGCGCTGCGCGAGAGCCCCTCCCAGTCGATCTTCGCGCCCTGCTCGCCCGCGCCGCGGTGGCCGGTGACGATCGCGAGCGACGACGAGAGCCGGCGATCCGTGACGGGGATTCCGGCATAGGCGGGCACCGCGATCGCAGAGCTGATCCCGGGCACGATCTCGAACGGGATTCCGGCTTCGCGAAGCCGGGTCGCCTCTTCGCCGCCGCGCCCGAAGACGAACGGATCGCCGCCCTTGAGCCGAACGACGCGCCGGCCCGAGCGCGCCTTCTCGAGCAGAAGATCGGCGATCTGGTCCTGCGCAATTCCCTTCGATCCGTCGCCGCGCTTGCCCACGTCGATGCGCTCGCAGCTCTCCGGCACGAGCGACAGGATCGCGGGATCGATCAGAGCGTCGTAGAGCAGCACCTCGGCGCGCTCGAGCTCGCGAAGCGCGCGCACGGTGAGCAGGTCGGGATCGCCCGGCCCCGCGCCGACCAGCAGCACGCGGCCACTCAACCGCGTCCCTCGATCAGCCTGCGCGCGCCGCGCGCGAGAAGCTCGCGCCCGAGCGTGGTGCCGAGCATCTCCGGCGCCGACAGCTCGCCCTCCGCCGTGCCCTCGACGCGCTCGCGCCCGTCGAGCGACATCACCAGCGCGCGCAGGCGCAGCCGCACGCCGTGGATCGACGCATACGCCGCGATCGGCGTGGTGCAGTCGCCGCCGAGCTCGAACAGAAACGCGCGCTCGGCGCGGATCTGCGCGGCGACGTCGGAGTCCTCGAGCTCGCCGACGATCTGCTGCACGTCGTCGTCGTCGATCCGCGTCTCGAGCGCCAGCGCTCCCTGGCCGCCGGCGGGCACGTAGCGCTCCGGATCGAGCGGATCGAGCACGTGATCCTCGAGCCCGAGCCGGATCAGGCCCGCCGAGGCGAGGATCACGCCGGCCAGGCCGAGCGTCTCGATCTTCGCGATCCGCGTCGGCACGTTGCCGCGGATCGGCACCGGCTCGAGCTCCGGCCGCAGCGCGCGCAGCAGCGCGATCCGGCGCGTCGAGCCCGTGCCGACCCGCGCGCCGGGCGCGAGCGCCGTGAAGCGCTGCCCGGGCGCGCCGACGAACGCGTCGCGCGGGTCCTCGCGCTGCGGGTACGCGCCGACGGTGAGCCCATCGGCGAGCTGCATCGGCAGGTCCTTGGCCGAGTGCACCGCGAGATCGATCGTGCCCTGCAGCAGCGCGGTCTCGATCTCGCGCACCCAGACCTGCTTGCCGCCGTGCGCCGCGACCGGACCCTCGATGCGGTCGCCGGTCGTGACGATCTTCACGATCTCGACCTCGTGGCCGTTCGCACGCAGCTGTTTGGCGATCGTCTCCGCCTGCGCGAGCGCGAGCTGGCTCCCACGCGTACCGAGCTTGAGCTGCGTCACGGGTCCTCCTCTTCGAGACCGAAGAGCTCCCGAAGCGCCCCGGCATAGTACTGCGCGCCGCCGTTCGACGCCTCGCGGCGAAGCTCCTCGAACGGCCGGTGCAGAAGCTTCGCGACGATCGCGTGCGCCAGGCGCTCGAGCTCCGGCTGCACGCTCTCGGGCGGCGCGCCCGGCCGCGACATGATGCGGCGGACCTCGTCGAGCGCGAGCCGTTCCAGTCGCTGGTTCAGCTCGCGGATCGTCGGCGCGTGCGGAAGCACCTCGAGCCAGTGCAGGAAGCGATCCGACTCGGCCCGGGTGATCGCGCCGGCCCGATCGGCGGCTGCGGCGCGGCTCGCGCGCCCGCGCTCCGCGGTCGTCTCGAGGTCGTCGAGGTCGTAGACGTAGACGTTCTCGAGCTCCTGCACGGCCGGGTCGACGTTTCTGGGGATGCCCAGGTCGAGCAGCAGCAGCGGCCGGCCGCGCCGGTTCGGAAGCGCGCGCTCGAGCTCGGGCCGGCCGATGATCGGCCGATCCAGCGACACCGACGTGATCACGACGTCGGCGCGCTCGAGTTCCTCGGCCAGCGCGTCGAGCGGTCGCGCGCTGCCGCCGTGCCGCGCGGCGAGCTCGACCGCCGCCGCAAGCGTTCGGTTCACGACGCACGGATCCGTCGCGCCGGCCTCGCGCAGGCCAAAGAGCGCCGACTCCGCCATCTCGCCGGCTCCGACCAGCAGCACGCGCTTTCCCGCGAAGCTCTCGAAGACCTCGCCGACGAGCTGCACGCCCACGCGCGCCACCGACACGGTCGCCGCGCCGAGCCCCGTCTCGCTGCGGATCCTCTTCGCGGCGTGGAAGGCGTGCTGGAACAGGCGATTGAGCACCGGGCCGGTGCTGCGCGCCTCGACGGCCGCGCGGTAGGCAAGCTTCAGCTGGCCGAGGATCTGCGCCTCGCCGAGCACCATCGAGTCGAGCCCGCCCGCGACGCGGAACAGGTGCCGCACGACGTCGCCGCCGCGCAGCTCGTAGACGTGGCTCGCAGACGCCGAGCCGTCGCCGAGCTCCTCGCGCAGGAAGCGGTGCATGCCCTCCAGCGCCGGCTCGCCCGCGCGCGACGCGCCGAGCAGCTCGGTGCGGTTGCAGGTGGAGAGGATCGCGCCCTCGTCGAGGCTCACGCTGCGCAGCAGCTTCGCGTCGCGCTCGACGATCTGCGCGGCGGGGACGGCGTAGCGCTCGCGCACGGCGACCGGCGCGGTGCGATAGCTCATCCCGACCAGGAACAAATTCAAACCATTCCCCCGATCACGCGAATGCCGATGTACGAGAAGGCGAGGAACGCGAAGCTCCACACCACACCGCGCGCCGGCGCGGGCCCTTGCTGCTGGCGCACGATCCGCGCGCCGACGGGAAGCAGGTACACGCACCACGCGGAGAGCAGGAAGACGGTGTGGCGGGTCCACGGGTAGTTCCCGCGGTTCACGTCCCAGGCGAAGCCGGTCGCGACGCCGAGCGTCAGCAGCGCGAAGCCGAGCGCGAGCGTCAGGTGCTCGCCGCGATCGAGGCTCTCGAGCGCGGGCAGCGAGAGCCCGAAGCCGCGCCTCCGCTTCAGCGCGCGCTCCTTCGACAGGTAGCCCAGCCCCGCCATGCTCGAGAGCGCGAGGAGCGCGAACCCCGACGTGCCGAGCAGGACGTGCGCGTGCGACCAGGCGACCGACTCGCCCTCGGCCTCGAGCGCGGGAGCAGCGATCTGCAGCCCGATCTCGGCCATCAGCGTGAACGCGGCGGCGACCGACCCGACCCAGGGCCCCGCGCCGCGCAGCCTCACGTTTCGCAACACGCCGAGCCAGGCGAGCGCGGTGAGCCAGCCGATCATCGAGAGCGCGGCGGGAAAGCTCGAGAGCGGCACCACGGGCTCCGAGACGTGCAGCGCCCAGATCCCCGAGGCGTGGATCAGCGCGGCGAGCGCGATCAGGTACGGAACCCTGCGCTTTCCGTTGCCCGCGCCCCTGCGCGTCCAGCCCAGGAAAGCTGCGAACAGATACAGCGCGGTGGCAAAGCCGTGGGCGGCAAGCGTCAACGGGTGAACCTCGCAAGTGTCGCGCGCACGCGCTCCGCGTCTTCGACCTGTTCGAAGACGCGGTACGCGGGCTCACCAAAGAGCACGAAGTGCACGGTCTCGAGGCTGGTCGCGCCGGCGAGGTGCGCGCGCACCTCCTCGAGCATGACCTCGGCGCAGGCGGCAACCGAGAAGCCGCCGACGCCCGTGCCGAGCGCGGGAAACGCGATCGAGTGCAGCCCGTTCTCGCGCGCGAGCTCAAGGCTCGCGCGGGTCGCGGCTCGAAGCGACTCCGCGCTCACCTTCTCGCCGGGGCGCATCGCGGCTGCGTGGATCACGTGGCGGGCCGGGAGCGCGCCCGCGCCCGTCAGGGCGGCGGCCCCGAGCGCGATCGGGCCGATCGCGTCGCACTCGGCCTGGATCCCCGGGCCACCGAGCTCGCGAATCGCACCGGCAACTCCGGTTCCCAGGCGCAGATCGGTGTTGGCCGCGTTCACGATCGCGTCCACGGCGAGCGCCGTAATATCGCCCTCCGAAAGCAGAATCCGGCCCATCGACGCTGGATCTTCGCGCCCGCGGACAGGCGCGGCAAGCACCGAGGGACGGCCTCCGGTAGGCTTGGCCGAATGCCTCCGAGTGCCCGCGCGCTGCTGATCGCGATCTCTTGCGCCGCTCTCTGCGCGTGCCCGGCGCCGCCGGTGTCGTTTCGGGTCGTCGACCTCGACGAGGCGAAGCGGCTGGTCGAGACGCGCGAAGTGGTTCTGGTCGAGGCGCCTGAGCTGGCGACGAGCGCACCCTCGGTCGGCGAGCCGACTCCGCCAGGCGCCGCGGTGCTCGTCTTCGGAGTGAGCGAAGCGGCGACCCGCGCTCGAGCTGCGGCGCTCGCGCGGGCCGGAAACCGCCCCGTGCTGGTCTTCGTCCCACGCGATGCGGACGAACGCGGCAGGTTCTATGCTGTCGCCAGCCCCGCCAAGGAGGATCCACGTGGCGAAGATTCTTGATGTCACCGACGCCACGTTCGAGGCGAGCGTGCTGAAGTCCGACGTCCCGGTGCTGGTGGACTTCTGGGCCGAGTGGTGCGCGCCGTGCCGGCAGCTAGCGCCCACGGTCAAGGAGCTGGCCGAGGAATATGGCGAGAAGCTGCGCGTGGTGAAGGTCGACGTCGACGCGAATCCGGGCACCGCGGCCAAGATGCAGGTCCGCGCGATGCCGACGCTGCTCGTGATCAAGGGCGGGGCGGTCGTCGGCGCGCTCGTGGGCCGCCAGCCCAAGGACAAGATCAAGGCGCTGATCAACCCTGCGCTCTAGCGGCGGCTTCTAGCGCGACGGGCGCTGGAAGAAGCGCACCGGCCAGTGGCGCTGCAGCGCCTTTCGGTACAGCAGCGGGTCGGGATTCACGATCACCGGGTGTCCGACCAGATCGAGAAGCGGCAGGTCGGTGATCGAGTCGGTGTAGAACCAGCAGCGGGCCAGATCGAGCAGCTCGCGCTCGATCAGCTGCTGGATCCAGTAGATCTTCCCCTCGCCGAAGCAGATCGGCCGCACCACCCGCCCCGTGAACACGCCTTCGCTCGCCTCGAGCTGCGTGCAGAGCAGGTGCTTCACGCCCAGGTGCTCCGCGAGCGGATCGAGCACGAACTTCGTCGAGCCGGAGACCAGCGCCACCAGGTGGCCCTGCCCCAGGTGCCAGCGCACGCGCTCCTCGGCCTCGGGGTAGATCGACGGCAGGAGGGCGGTCTGAAACAGCTCCGCGGCCTCGCGCGAGGTCGCGGACTCGCTGCGGCCCGCGAACGCCGAGCTGTTCCGCTCGGTCCAGCGCTCGATGTCGAGCAGGTTCAGCTTGTAGCGCAGGTACGAGCCCAGACCCGCGACCACGGTCTTCCAGTCGATCTCGCCGCGCTCGTACAGGACCTTCAGATAGGCGGTGCCGGAGTTCTCGGCGAGGATCGTCTTGTCGACGTCGAAGAACGCTCCGATGTTCGCGGGCCTGGCTCTCGGCACGCCTCGATTCTAGCCGTCAGAACACGTAGCGGCGCATCGATACGTTCATCAGCAGCCCGATCGCGATCATGCAGGTGAGCAGCGCGGACCCGCCGTAGGAGAGCATCGGCAGCGGCACTCCGACGACCGGAACCACGCCGATCACCATGCCCACGTTGATCAGCCCCGCCCAGAAGAACAGCGCCACGATGCCCACCGCCAGGTAGGAGCCGAACGAGTCCTTCGACGAGTGGGCGATCATCAGCCCGCGGATCAGGATGCCCAGGTAGAGCGCGAGCACGACTGCGCTGCCGACGAAGCCCCACTCCTCGCCGAGCACCGAGAAGACGAAATCGGTCTGCTGCTCGGGCAGGAAGTCGAGCTGGCTCTGCGAGCCCAGGCCGAAGCCCTTGCCGAACAGGCCCCCGGAGCCGACCGCGATCTGGCTCTGGATGGCGTGGTACGCCGTGCCAAGCGGGTCGCGCTCGGGGTCGAGGAACGTGAAGACCCGCTCCTTCTGGTAGTCGTGCAGGAAGTAGAACCAGCCGACCGTCGCGCCGACGACGCCGATCGCGGCGAGGAGCACGAACGAGAACACGCGCACGCGTGTCAGCACCAGGAAGCTCGCCGAGACGATGCAGACGACCAGCGTCGTGCCCAGGTCGGGCTGCTTCACGATCAGCGCGGCCGGGATCGCGATCAGGACGGCCGGCACGATCAGGTCGCGGAGCCCGACCGGCGAGGCGCTGCTGCGCCGCGCCAGGATGCGCGCGAAGACCAGGATCATCGCCAGCTTCGCGAGCTCCGACGGCTGCAGGTTCAGCGGCCCCAGATCGAGCCAGCGCCGCGAGCCGTTCACGACACGGCCGCCGAAGAACACGCCGACCAGCAGGGCCACGACGAGCACGTAGAACGGAAACGCGAAGCGCTCCAGCGTGCGGTAGTCCGGCACCAGCGTCGCGAGCATCAGCACGACGCCGATTCCGAGCCAGGCGAGCTGACGCAGAGCGGTGCCGGGCAGACCCGAGGCGGTCTGGTCGGGCGAGGCCGAGACCAGGTTCACGATCCCGATTCCCGCCACGAGAAGCGCCATCGTGAAAAGCGGCCACTCGAAGTTCTGGATCAGCCGGCGATCAATTCCCTGCATACATCCCCGCCTCCTGCTCCAGGAATCGGACCACCACGTCGCGCGCGATCGGCGCGGCCGCGCTGCCGCCGTGGCCGCCGTGCTCGGCGAGCACGGCCACGACGATGCGCGGGTCTTCGGCTGGCGCGTAGGTCACGAACCAAGCGTGGTCGCGGTGCTGGCGCTGCAGATCCTTGGAATCGACGCGCTCACCGGCGGCCATTGCGACGACCTGCGCGGTGCCGGTCTTGCCGGCCGCGAGCACCCCGCCGGGCAGGTTGCGCATCACCGCGCCGGTTCCGTGCGGCCCGCCGACGACGTCGGCGAGGCCCTTCCGGATCAGAGCGAACGTCTCGGCCGAGACCGGAACCTCGCCTGCGACCTCGGGTCCGAAGCTCTTCACGAGCGTGCCGTCGGGCTCCTCGATCCGCTGCACGAGCCGCGGCCGGTAGCGGATTCCGCCGTTGGCGATCGCGGCGTACGCGGCCGCGAGCTGCAGCGGCGTCCACAGATTCGCGCCCTGACCGATCGACACCGAGACGGTGTCGCCCTCGACCCAGGGAGTTCCGTCGCGGAGCTGCCGCCACTCCTTCGTCGGCACGAGCCCCGGCATCTCCCCGCCGAGCTCGATCCCGGTGCGCGCGCCCAGCCCGAGCGAGCGCGCGTAGTACGCGAGCCGGTTCACGCCGAGCTCGAGCCCGAGCTTGTAGAAGTAGACGTCGCAGGACTGCACGATCGCGCGGTTCAGGTCGACGGTTCCGTGGCCTTCCTTCTTCCAGCAGCGGTAGGTGCGCCGCCCCAGCCGGAACGAGCCGCCGCAGTGCACCTGCGTGTGCTCGTCGACGAGCTTCTCCTCCAGCCCCGCGATCGCGGTGACGACCTTGTAGGTGGAGCCGGGCGGGTACTGCCCCTGCAGCGCGCGGTTCATGAACGGCTTGTACGGGTCGTCCTTCAGGCTCTTCCAGACCTCTGGATCGATCCCGGTCGCAAAGCCGTTCGGGTCGAACGCGGGGCGGCTCGCGAGCACCAGGACCTCGCCGGTGCGCGGATCGAGCGCGACGACCGCGCCCGTGTGGCCGGCCCA
>VGRW01000021.1 GCA_016875225.1 Deltaproteobacteria bacterium | reverse complement strand
GGGCTCGGAAGCGACGCCTGCGCGCGCAAGCTCGTCGACGAGGTCGGCGGTCTGCGAGCCGCGATCGAGCGCGCGCGCAAGGAGGCCGGGATCGAGAGCGAGCCAGATCCGGCGCGGCTGATCCTGCCCGCGCCGCGCAGCACCGCGGAGCAGGTTCGCGAGCTGATCCGCGGCGAAGCGCGAAATTCGCTGCTGCGCGCGCTGCTCCCCGCGGAGCTGCCGTTCGCGCTCGCGCTCGACTGGCTGCCGGTCGACGGGGCGCTCGCGTACCTGCCGCCGTACTGGATCGAGATCCGCTAGGCACTAGCGCCCGGTCTGCGCCGGGTGCTCCGAGCTGATGTGCGGAAGCGTGCCGGGAAGCAGACCCCGGTTGGTCGCGATCACGACCGGCGTCGCCGGCTTTCTCGGGTCGTAGAAGAGCAGATCCGCGAGCCCGTCGCCGTTCCAGTCGCCGCCGCGCACGCGCCCGCTGGTGGGAATCGGCTGGCCCCCGGCCAGATCCGTGGAGATGCCTTCCGGGCCGCCCAGCCAGACCTCGACGCGATCGCCGTCGCCTGGTGTGAGCAGGTCGTCGAACCCGTCGCCGTTCAAGTCGAAGTTGCCGTTCGGAACGAAGCCCTTCGGCCGCCCCGTGTCGAAGCTGATCGCGACCTCGAGCTTGCGCGAGAACCAGGGCGTCTTCGCGAACGCACCGGCGGCGTCGGACCGGTAGACGCGGATCTGCGCGTCGATCGAGCGCGTGACGAGCGCCTCGACCAGCTCGAGCACGCTGAACGGGATCGCGACGTGCAGGAGCTCGGGCCGGCCGTCCCGGTCGATGTCCACCAGCTGATCCGCGCCCCAGCCGGCGCCGCCGTCCGCGACGAAATCGGGCGCCTCCAGATTCCATACACCGCCGCGGTTCAGGTAGATGCGCGTCTCGGACTTCGCGTCGGTGAGCCCGCCCTCCATGTGCGAGACCATCAGGTCGAGCTTTCCGTCGCCCGAGACGTCGCGCGCGTCGCCGCGAACCGCGCCGGAGCCGCGAATGTGATCCTGCTCCGAGATCAACGCGAGCTTGTACTCGCGATCGGGCGCGTGGACGAAGTTTCCGTCCTCGCGCTGGAGGAAGACTCGGATCCGGTGGCGGCCCAAGCTCACGACGTCGGCCCGTCCGTCGCCGTCCACGTCGCCCACCGAGATTCGCGGCACGTCGAGCAGCAGCTGGATGTCGCTGTCGACCAGCAGCGGCCCGGGTCGCGGCGGCAGGAAGTAGTTCGCGCGCGCGCCCGCATCGAGCCGGGCACGCCGCTCGCCGCTTGGCGCGAGGAAGATCGTCTCCGCGAGCATCGGCACCAGCAGCCGGGGCTCCGGGCCGAAATCGCGGTAGATCAAGCGCAGGCGATCGAGACCCCGCTCGTCCTCGCTCGGCACCAAGGTCGAGCCGTCGACTTCGAGATCGCGGCTCGGCAGCGACGGATCCGAGAACGACAGGATCGTGAGTCCGTTCGGGCGCAGCAGCACGAGCTCGCTCCCCGGCAGCTCCAGCACGTCACCGACGTCGTACGCAGCGCTGTGTTCCGGCACCGGAATTTCGTAGCTGGGCTCCGACGAGAGCCGCCCATCCTCACCTTGACGCCAGAGCCGGAGACGGCGCGTCTCGTGCGGCGGAACTCCGGCGAAGACGACCTGCAGCAGATCGGATCTTCCGTCGCCATCGAAGTCGCCGAGCTCGGCCGCGACGGTGCGCCCGTCGCGTGGCTCGAGCCTCTGCAGCTCGAAGAGATCGTCCGGCGGAGCGGCGCTCGCGCTCGCGGACCCGAAGGACGGAAGCACGAGCAGCGCGAGAAGGATGCGCACCACCACCTGCGCATCGTAGCGCAGCGCAGCGAAGGCGGAGGAAACTAAGAAAGGCGCGGCGCGGCGCCGACCTCTTCCAGCCGTTCGCGCACCTTCTGGCGCCGCGCGATCAGCTCGCGGTGCGTGAGCGACTCGACCTCGGCCGAGATTCCCAGCGTCGCCTTCATTCCGTCGAGGTCCAGGCCGACCTTGCCGGGATCGAAGCCGAGGTCGCGCGCGATCCGCTCGCCGTGCTGGCTCGCGAAGTGCCCCCAGATCCGCGTCACCTCGGCGAACAGGTTCAGGTCGGGCGCGAGCTGCGCGATCGCGCCGTCGAGGAAGATCATGTTCTTCACGTACAGCATCAGGTGCTTGGGCAGGCGCGCGCCGTGGGCGAGCAGGCCCTTCAGAACTCCCTGGATCTCGGAGACCAGCTCCTCGCCCGACATCTCGGTCGGATCCCGGGGCGCCTGATCGAGCTTCAGCACGCCGATCAGCGCCGAGACGTCGACGTCCTCGGGCAGCGCGCCGAGATCGCGGAAGGCCTCGAGCTGCCCGCGACGGTCGTTGATCGCCCCGGTCACCATCATGCGCAGGAAGGCCAGTCGCTGCTTCTCGTCCATGCGACCGGTCATGCCGAAATCGAGCAGCGCCACGCGTCCGTCGCGCATCACGAAGAGATTGCCGCCGTGCAGATCGCCGTGGAATACGCCGTAGATCATCGCGCCCTCGAGGAACGAGATCAGGAGCGACCGCAGCACCGCCGCGGTGTCGATTCCCGCCGCGCGCATCTCGGGCGCTTCCTCGTAGCCGAAGCCCTCGAAGCGCTCCATCACCAGAACGCGGCGCGTCACGAGCTCGGGGTGCGGGCGCGGCACGATCACGACCGACGAGCCCGCGTCGCGGAGCACGCGCGCGACGTCGAGCATGTTCTCCGCCTCGAGCCGGAAGTCGAGCTCCTCGGAGATCGTCTCGGCGAAGAGCTCGACGAGCGCCGGAGGGTTCGCGAGCGCGGCGACCGGAATCCGGCCGACCAGGAACGGCGCGATCCAGGCCATCGCGCGGATGTCCTTCGCCACCAGCCGTTCGACCGACCCGCGCTGCACCTTCACCACGACCGACTCGCCGGTGCGGAGCCGCGCCGCGTGCACCTGCGCAATCGACGCCGATGCGAGACAGCTCGTGTCGAAGCTCTCGAAGACGTCGCCGAGCGGACGGCCGAGCTCGGCCTCGACCACGCGGCGGACCGCCTCGAACGGCTCCGGCGGCACCTTGTCGCGCAGCGAGCGGAACTCCGCCACGAGCTCCTCCGGGAAGAGCCCGCGTCCGGACGAGACGATCTGTCCGAGCTTGATGTACGCGGGTCCGAGCGTCTCGAACGCGCGCCGCAGCCGCCGCGAGAGGCCGGCCCGGGAGTGCGCCCCGCCGGTTCGCCGCTCGTCGAGCGACCAGAGGGCGAGCGCGCCGCCGAGCTTCCAGCCCGCGCCCAGGAATCGACCCAGCGGCGGCAGCCGGCTCCGGCGCAGCATCCCCGGCAGGCGCGACAGCGTCTCTGCGCGAAGCCCCTCGACTCCACTGCGCCATGGCATCCGCTCGGGCTCGACGCGCCAGGGCGGCAGGTCGGAGAAGGAGCCGGGCTCGGGGGGGGTCACCGCGAAGAACCTATCCCGCCGGCGATTCCGGTCCAAATCCCGCGTCGGGTATGCTGCGGGGTCGGGGGCGAAGGAGACCGCGGATGAAGTTCGAGAACGAGTTCGTCGTGCGCCGACCGGTCGCGGCCTGCGCAAGCGTCCTCGAGAGCGACGCGACGATCACCTCGCTGTTTCCCGACACGGAGATCGTCTCGAACGCCGGCGGCGTGCGGGAGACGCGCACGCGCGTGTCCGCGCTTGGCGCCGAGACGACCGTGCGCTTCAAGTTCAAGAGCCGTCCCGGCGGAGGCATGCGCTTCGAGAAGATCTGCGACGGCAAGATCTGGCGCTCGCTCGAGGGGAACATCTCGCTGGCCGCCGTGAATCCCGAGACGACGCGCGTGGTGATCGCGATGGACGGCAGCACGCGGGCGCTGGTTCCCGAATTCACGATCAAGGCGCCGATGAAGGAGCAGCTGCAGCAGATGACGCGCGCGCTCCGAGCCAGGATGGAGCAGGCCTAGGCATGCCCTTCGCCGAGGCGAGCGACGGCGCGAAGATCTTCTGGCAGGCGCAGGGCTCGGGACCGCCGCTGCTGCTCTCGAACGCCTCGTTCTCGACCCACCTGCACTGGGCCGGGCAAGTGGACGCGCTGGCCCGGTTCGCGCGCGTGGTGACCTGGGACTACCGCGGTCACGGTCTCTCCGACGCTCCGGAGCCGGCGGAGCGCTACACGCTCTCGCAGGTCGTCGAGGACCTGCGCTGCGTGCACGACGCGGCGGCCGGCGGCGAGCCCGCATTCATCGGCGGGCTCTCGGTGGGAGGGATCGTCTCGCTCTCCTACGCGCGCGCGCACCGCGAACGCGTGAGGGCGCTCCTGCTCTTCAACACCGGGCCCGGGTTCAAGAACCCCGAGGCGCTCGCGCAGTGGGAGTCGATGCTCGAGCGCGCCGCGGCGAAGATGGGCGAGGTCGGGCTCGAGAAGTACCTGGAGGGCTCGCGCGCGCAGGCCGAGCTGCTCGGGCTCCACCCCGAGACGGCGCAGGCGGCGGAGGCGCGGAGGGGAATCCTGCGCGCGGGCGTCCCGGGGCTGCAGCGCTTCGCGCGCGGGGTGGCCGGGCCGGTGCCGAACCTGGTCGACGTGCTGCACGAGATCGACCTGCCCGCGCTCGTCCTGGTCGGCGAGCACGACGCGAACTTCCAGCGCGCGTCTCACGTCATGGCCGCCAAGCTGCCGAGGGCCGTCCGCGTCGAGATTCCCGGCGCCGGCCACGTGCTGAACCTGGATCAGCCCGAGGCGTTCGTGCGCGAGGTCGAGCGCTTCGTCCGGTCGACTCGCGACGGGCTTTGACCCTGCGCGGCCGCCTGTGGTCTACTTGTCCGGCCTTTCAGCCAGGAGACGCCTGTGAAGTTCATCGTCCTCGTCATGCTCGGCATGATCGCCGGCTCGGTCCTCGTCGAGATGGTCCTCCCGCAGGGCACCAAGGATCGGCTCGGCTCGATGATCTGCTGGGGAATGATGGCGATCACGATGACGTTCCTGGGCCTGTCCACGGTCGGCCTGCTGATCGCGACCTGGGTCCAGTTCATCAAGCCTGCGATCTCGGGCTGAGCCTGAAGGCTCGCCCGACTTCGCCCTGCCCCTGCCGGTCGGCGAGCGCGCGACCCGCACCCCGGCCGCGCAACCCGAGCAGGTTCGGCGGGTTCCACGGGCTGAAGGTCGTTCGGGGGTGCGCGGCGGCGGATGGTCGACGATGACGCCCGGCTCATGCTGGCCTTTCGGGACGGCGACCGGCGCGCGTTTGAGGCCCTCTTCAGCCGCTACACCCCGCGCATACTGACCTTCCTCACGAGGCTGGTTCGGGACCGTGCCCGCGCCGAGGAGCTGACGCAGGACGTGTTCGTGCGCATCTACAACGCCGCGGATCGCTACCAGGCCAGTGCGCGGTTCTCCACCTGGATCTTCGGGATCGCGCACAACCTGGCGCTGAACGAGCTCTCTCGGGCGCACCGGCGCCACGAAAGGCCCGCGACCGATCTCGACCTGGCCGGCCAGGTCGACCCGGCGCCCGGCGTGGACGATCGACTCGAGGCCGACCGCAAACGGCAGCAGATCGAGCGGGCGCTGGCGAAGCTGCCGGAGCGGCAGCGCGCGGCCCTCTTGCTGCGCAGCGAGCAGGGGCTCGACTACAGCGAGATCGCGCTGGCCCTGGAAACCACCGTTCCGAGCGTCAAGAGCCTGATCCACCGCGCCCGCGAGACTCTGCTCGCGGAGCTGGGAAGCGAGACCTCACCATGACCTGCTCGGAGCGCCGCGCGCAGCTGGTCGCGTACCAGGACGAAGAGCTCGAGGCGACCGAGCGCCGCGAGCTCGAGGCGCACCTCGAGGGCTGTGCGGTCTGCCGGGCGGCGCTATCGACGGAGCGCGAGCTGTCGCGCGCGCTCGGCTCGCTGCCGGCGATCGAGCCGCCGGCGAGCTTCGAGGCTCGCTTCTGGGCGCGGATCGCGCGCGAGCAGGAGCCTCCGCGCGTCGGGGTCGCGCGCTTGCTGACGCGGCGGCTGGCGCTCGCACTCGGCGGGGCCGCGGCCGTGACCGCGGCCGTGGTTCTGGCTCTGCGCGGACGCACCCCGCCCGAGACCGACCTGCCGATCGTCTCGAGCACGCGGGACCTCGAGCTGCTCGAGGATCCCGATCTCGAGCTGATCGAGATGGTCGACGTTCTCCTCGCGCTCGAGGGGGACCAGGGATGACCCCGTGCGCGGTCGGCCCCGCGGCGGGCAGAAGCGCCGTCAGTCGGCGCGGCTTCCTGCGCGCCTGCGCATTCGCCCTCGCGGGCGGCGCATGGCCCGCGCGCGCCGACGAGAAGTCGCCGGATCGCTCTGCGCGGGAGCGCTGGAAGAAGCTCTCGCCGAAGCAGCGCGAGAAGGTTCGCGAGCGCTACCAGAAGTTCGAGAAGCTCCCGCCGAAGGAGCAGGCCCGGGTGCGCAAGAACCTGGAGCGCTGGCAGAAGCTCTCTCCGGACCAGAGGAAGGCGGCGCGCGAGCGCTACAAGCGCTGGCGCGAGCTTCCGCCCGAGAAACGCGATCAGCTGCGAGAGCGCTGGCGGGAGCTCACGCCGGAGCAGCGCAAGGAGCTGCGCAAGCGCCGCGGCCAGCGCAAGGCGGAGCCGTCCTGACGTAGAATGGGCCCGGAATCATGGAGGGCTTGGCGATGGGCGTTCTGGACGGAAAGGTGGCGATCGTGACCGGCGCGGGCCGCGGCATCGGCCGGGAGATCGCGCTCGATTTCGCGCGCAACGGCGCGAAGGTGGTCGTGAACGACCTGGGCGGCAACGCGGACGGCAGCGGCTCCGGGAAGGTCGCCGACGACGTGGTGGCCGAGATCGCGAAGCTCGGTGGCAAGGCCGTGGCGAACTACGACTCGGTCGCGACCATGGCAGGGGGGCTGTCGATCTTCCAGACCGCGATCTCCGCGTTCGGCGCCTGCGACATCCTGGTGAACAACGCCGGGATCCTGCGCGACAAGACGATCTTCAACATGGACGAGAGCGACTGGGACGCGGTCATCGCCGTCCACCTGAAGGGCCACTTCTGCTGCACGCAGCCGTTCGCACGCTACATCCGCGAGACGAACCGGCGCGGCTGCCGGATCATCAACTTCTCGTCGGTCTCGGGGCTGTTCGGGAACTTCGGACAGTCGAACTACGGCGCGGCGAAGTCGGGCATCGCCGGCTTCGCGAGGGTGCTTGCGCTGGAGCTTGCGAAGTACGGCTGCACGGTGAACACGATCTCGCCCGGCGCCGCGACGCGCATGACGATCCCGCTCATGGAGGGCCGCGGCGCACAGGTGGACCTCGAGAACCCGCTGACCGGCCCGCAGCAGATCGCGCCGGTCGTGAGCTGGCTCTGCTCGGAGGCGGCGCAGGAGTTCACCGGCCAGATCATCCACGTGATGCGCGGCCAGCTCGCGATCATGCAGCAGCCGGCGCTGATCCGCGATTTCTCGACCGACCACCTCTGGAGGCAGGACGACCTCGACCGGGTCATGCCCGCGTTGCTGGCCGCCAAGAAGGCGCACGACGAGCGTGCCAAGAAGGAAGCCGAGCCCGAGCCGATCTAGCCGGGGTTGCGTTAGCCTAGCGGAATGCCCCCCCCGCTGATCCAGATCATGGACACGACGCTTCGCGACGGCGAGCAGACGCCGGGCGTCGCGTACGCTCCCTCGGAGAAGCTCGAGCTCGCGAGGCTTCTACTCGACTCGGTTCGCGTCGATCGGATCGAGATCGCGCAGGTCTTCGTCTCGGAGGGCGAGGTCGAGGCGGTGAAGCGGATCTCCGCCTGGGCGCGCAAGAACGGCTGTGCGGAGCGCAGCGAGATCCTCGGACTGGTCGACGGGCGCCGGTCGGTCGACTGGATCGTCGCCCACGGCGGCGGCGCGGTGAACCTGCTCACGAAGGGCTCGCGCCGCCACTGCGAGGGACAGCTCCGCAAGACGCCGGAGCTGCACTTCAAGGAGATCGCCGAGACGATCCGCTACGCGCGCTCGAGAAAGCTCGTCGTGAACGTCTACCTGGAGGACTGGTCGCAGGGCGTTCGCGACAGCTTCGACTACGTCTTCGGCCACGTGCAGAACCTGACGGGCCTGGGTGTGCGACGCGTCTATCTGCCCGACACGCTCGGTGTGATGACTCCGGACGACGTCACTCGCTACGTGGGCCTGATGACGCGGACCTGGCCCGAGATCCACTTCGAGTTCCACGGACACGGCGACTACGGACTCGCCGCCGCGAACTGCATCGCAGCGGTCTCCGCCGGTGCGCGAGGCGTGCACACCAGCGTGAATGGAATGGGCGAGCGCGCGGGCAACACGCGGCTCGCGGAGGTCGTCGCCGCGCTGCACGACCTGACGCCGTTCCGCACCGGCGTGGACGAGCGCAGGCTCGTCGCCGTCTCCGAGATCGTCGCGACGCTCTCCGGCAAGGCGATCGCCGACAACACGCCGGTCGTCGGTCGCGACGTGTTCACGCAGACCGCCGGAATCCACGCGGACGGCGATGCCAAGGCCGAGCTCTACCTGACGCGGCTCTCGCCCGGGCGCTTCGGTCGCCGACGCCGCTACGCGTTGGGGAAGATGGCGGGCAAGGCCTCGATCGACCAGAACCTGAAGGCGCTCGGCATCAAGCTGCCGGCGGAGAAGCGCGACCTGGTGCTGCGCCGGATCGTCGAGCTCGGCGACAAGAAGCACATCGTCACGCCAGAGGACCTGCCGCTGATCATCGCGGACGTGCTGAAGACTCCCGGCGAATCCCTGGTTCGGATCGAGCGCTACGAGTTCCACTCCGAGAGCGACGGCGAGCCGCGGGCCTCGGTCTCGCTGCGCTATCGCGGCAAGCTCGTGACGGCCTCCGCCTCCGGAGACGGCGGCTACGACTCCTTCATGAAGGCGCTCGCCAAGGCCGTGCGCGGCTTCGACCTGAAGCTGCCGCAGCTGGTCGACTACAAGGTTCGGATCCCGCCCGGCGGAAAGACGGGGGCGTTGGTCGAGACGCTGATCAGCTGGCAGACGAGCGCGCGCGCGCAGCCGTTCAGCACGATCGGGGTCGATCCGGATCAGCTGGCGGCTGCCGTGATCGCGACGGAGAAGATGCTGAACCTGATCGCGGCGCGGCGGAAAGCACGACCTTGACCCGCGCGCGAGCGGGGCTCGCGGCCCGGACGCTCGCCTGCGCCGCGCTCGCGAGCGCATGCGCGAGCACCGAGCCGCCGGCTGCGCTGGCGCCGACGCAGGATCTGCTCGAAGTGGTCGCGGTCGTGAGGCTGCACGTCGACGACGACACGTACCGCTTTGCGCCGGCGCGCGACTTCACCGGGAAGAACGTCTTCCGCGTCTCGTTCGAACGGCTCGAGTCGCTGGAGACCGCGCATCCCGAGAAGCTGGCCTCGGGCTACGCGACCGACGTGGTCTGGTTCACCAAGGCGCGCGCGCTCGAGCGCATCGGCGAGTACGACCTGGCGCGGCGCCACTACGCGCGCGTCACCGATCTCGGCTCGGAGCTGGCCGATGCCGCGCGCGCGGGGCGGGACGTGAACGCGCGGCTCGAGGACGCTCGGATGCTGGCACCCTCACCCGAGGCGACGCCCGAGCAGGCCGCCGACGCCCGGGCGACGCAGCGCGAGGTGCTCGGCGCGCTGCGCTCGGAGGTCGCGACCACGCACTGGCGCCACGTCGTCGACGAGGAGCTCGAGCGCGTCGACGTCGACGAGGCCGCGACGCTCGCTGCACACGCGGCGCTCGACCCGCGCTACGAGGCCGCCGCGCTGCAGAGCGCTCAAGCGCTGGTGCGGGTCCACGGCGAGAGCAAGTACCACAACCGCCACCTGCTCGCGCTCGGCGATCTGTACGCGGCATTCTCGCGCAGGTACGCGCAGCGGTTTCCGCCGCCGTCGCTCGGCTTCGACGCGACCACCTTCGACGAGTACGCACACGGTGCGACGCGCGTCTACGAGGTCGTCGCGCAGCAGGACGGCAGCGTCGAGAAGCTGGAGGGCGCGCACAAGCTCGAGGCCTTCCTCGGCTTCACCATGCAGGTGCACGAGGAACGTGTCCCGCGCTAGGCTCGCCTTCACCTTGGTGCTCGCGGTCTGCGCGTGCGCGTGCACGCGCGCGCCGACACCCGCAGAGCTGCAGCCGCGTCGGGACGCGCGCCCGGCGCGATCGCCGCTTCCCGACGACGCCGAACGCATTGCCGTGCGTGTCGCTGCCGCTGCGCTCGCTGGCCGAACCGACCAGGCGCTGTCGCGAAGCGCAGCGCTCGAGCGCGAGGAGAAGCTGCGAAAACAGCGAGCCGAAGCACCCTCGGGTCTGGTCGACAACGCGGCGGAGGTCGTGGCCGCCTGCGACGGCAGCGACACCTTCCCGGCGCATTCACGCACTCTGCTCGCGCGCGACGATCTGGATCCCGCAATCCGGCTTCGCCTGGAGCGGGTGATCGCGAGCGACCCGCTCGAGAGCGCGAACGCGGATCTCGCCGCGGACCGGCGCTTCAGGGCGGGCGCGCTCGTGAACCGGATCGTCGAGCCGGCGTCGAAGCTCCTGCTCACCGGCCTGCTGAATCCGATCGACGCGACTCGGACGCTGCTCGCGACGCTTCTCACGGCGCACAAGTTGCCTCGAGCGAGCGTTCGCGAGCGGCGAGCGCTGCGCGCATGGGACGATTGGCTGGCGCGCCATCCGGACGATCCGCGCGCTCGCGAGATCGCCGCGCGCGCGCAGCGCTACCGCGCGAAGCTCGAAGCCGAGCGCTACGAGCGCGCGCTCGCGGGCGCGGAGGAGGCGCTGGAAGCGCGCGAGCTCGAGCGCGCGCGGATCCTGGCGGGGCGAGCGCTCGCGAGCCGGCCCGAGAGCGAGCCCGCTGCGAAGCTCTTCGAGCGTTCCAGCGCAGGTCTCGCGAGCCGCGACGCGCAGGTGCGCAGCTCGCTCCAGATGCACGAGCTCGCGCCGCCGAGCCTGGAAACGAGCTCGCGCGACGCGTATCTCGAACTCGCGCGCGAGGCGCTCGTGGCTGCGGCGGAGCCTCTTGCCGCCCGCGCGGCAGGCTGGCGAGCGGACGGCGCGCCGCCGCATATCGGCGGCGAGCTCGCGTTCCTGTCCAGCTTCGGCCCGCTCGCGCGCGGCGACGAGGACGGCTTCTTCGCGACGCTTGGCGAGGTCCCGAAGCTCGCCCCCAAGGGTGACTCCGTGTCGCGACAGGCCGTCGCGATCCTCACGGATCCGGACCAGAACCCGTACGCCGTCTACCGCGCCGCGGCGACGGCCGACCGTCGCGCGCGGCTCGCCTGGCTCGCGCTCGGCCCGCATGCGAACGGGCCGCGGCACCGCGATCTGCCGCGGCCGCTCGAGTACCTGCTCGATCTGCCCGGCACCGCGATCTCACTCGTCACCTTCCCATTGCGGCTGATCCAGTACCCGACCGCGAGCGCGCGCTTCGGGCAGGGCGTGTTGATCGCGGGCGAGCGCTACACCGTGCGGCGTCCACACGGGCAGCACGCCCCGGAGATCGACCGAGATCTCGCCTCCCGCTACGCGGCGCGGGGACAGTTCGGCGCAGCGCTGCGACACGAGCAGGCGCTCGCCGATCCTGATCCGGAGCGGATCGCGAGCCATCGCGAGAAGATCGCCGAGCAGATGCTCTCCGGTGTCGAGCGGGAGAAGCGCATCGACATGAAGCTCGCCCTGCTCGTCGCGATCGCGCGCGAGTACCCGGACACGGAGTCTGGAGCGCGCGCGCGGGAGCGCTTCATCGCAGAGAAGCGCGCCGTCACCCCGCAGCGAATCAGGCTCACCCACGGATTCCTGGTCGAGCACCCGGAGCTCTGGGCTCCGGGAATGCTCGGGCTGAATCCCGAGCTTCTCGACGGCGCGACGCGAAACGGCGAGATCGCCGCGGCGGGCGTCGTGCTGGTCGGCCGGAGCGCCATCGAGATCTCGCTCGAGGATCGCGAGCCGGCTCTGGCCCAGATCCCGGCCGACGACTTCGCGCGTTTCGCGGCGCGTCTGGAGCAGATCAGCTACGCGAGCCTGACACGCGATCCTCGCGAATCCCCGAGCAGCGACGCGGCTCGGGACGCGTTCCTCGCGTCCGCGCGCCTCGGGACGGTCGATGCGCCGGATCTTCGCCCGTCCGCGCGCTCCGAAGCCGTCTACCGGAGCACGCACGAGAAACACGGCTTCGTGAACGCGCGCGAGAGCATCCTTCCGGTCGATCTCGTGCTGCAGGGCGGCGTCGAATCCCTGGGGCTGGCCGCATTTCCACGCATCCGCCTGCCGCAAGCGCCCGCGGACGCCCTGCTCTACGACTGACGCGAATCTGCGTAGGCGCGCGCGAGCAGCTCGATCGGGTGCAGCACCTCGACCGGCAGCCGCGAGGCTCGCACACCCGCGCCGATCTGCAGCAGACAGCCCGGATTTCCGCTGACGACGGCCTCGGGCGCGGTGTCGCGGATCGCCTGGATCTTGCGCTCGAGCAGACGCGCGGACATCGCCGGCTGCGTCAGGTTGTAGATCCCGGCCGCGCCGCAGCAGTCGCGGCAGCCCGGCAGGTCGAACAGGTCGAGCTCCGGGATCGCGCGCAGCAAATCCCGCGGCGCCGCGGCGACGCGCTGGCCGTGGAGGAGATGGCACGGATCGTCGTAGGCGACGCGCATCGCAAGCGGCCGCGGGGTCTCGCGCAGCCCGACCTCGGCGAGAAACTCCGTCACGTCCCGAACCTTGCGCGCGAGACCGTCGCCCGACTCGCGAAGTGCCGCGCCACAGCCGGCCGAGTTCAGGATCAGCGCATCGATCCCGTCGAGCCGGAAGGCCGCGACATTGGCGGCGTGCAGTCTCTCCGCGGCTTCCGGATCGCCCGCGTGCAGGTGGAGCGCGCCGCAACAGCCCTGCCCCGTCGGGACCTCGACCTCGAAGCCGTTTCGCGCGAGCACCTCGATCGTCGCCGCGTTCACCGGGCCGAAGACCTCCGGCATCAGGCAGCCCGAGAAGAAGGCGACGCGCCCGCGCCGCGCGCCCCGCGCGGGGATCAGGAGTGGCGCCCGATGCGAATCGGGAAGCGTCGGCAGGATGCGCTCCATCCGCGCGAGCGGCGGGACGAGCCCGAGCAGTCGCGATGCGCGCAGCACGCGCTGCATGCCGCTGCGTTGATAGACGCGAAGCGCTCCGACGAGCGCGCGCAGCACGCCTTTCGACGCGACGACCCGGCGCAGCGCGATCCTCGCCGCGAAGCGACGCACGCGACCGCGAGCACCGCGCACGTCGATCTCGGCGCGCATGCCCTCGAGCAGGTGGCCGTAACGCACTCCGGCCGGGCAGGCCGACTCGCAGGCTCGGCATCCCAGGCAGAGGCTCATCTCGTCGACGACCAGCTCGTCGAGCGGGATGCGCTCCTCGGCGACGCCGCGCATCAGGTAGATGCGACCGCGCGGCGAGCTCGACTCCCTTCCGGTCTCCTGGTAGGTCGGGCAGTGCGGCAGGCAGAGGCCGCAGTGGACACAGTCGAGTGTCGCCTGGTAGTCGATCAGGCTCGGCTCCGCCAAGGCTAGATCCCCCCGACGAAGCGACCGGGCGCGAGCACGCGCCGCGGATCGAAGCGCGCCTTCAGCGCGCGCATCAGCGCAAGCGACCCGGGCGGCGGTCCGAAGACGTCGCACGGGGCGGGCCCGGCGTCCGGCGCGCGCTCCGCGACGAAGAGCGCGTCCAGCCGCTCCGCCGCTTCGAAGAGCCGCGGCAGCTCGGAGTCGTCGACCTCTGCGACCACCGAGCCCGCGCTCGGCAGGACCACGCGGAGCGAAGCGAGGCCCACCACTCCCGCGGTGGCGAGGCACAAGTCCAAGGCGTCGCTCGGGCGCGCGGACAGACGGACACGCGCACGACCCGCCGGGGGCGCCGTCGCGAGAGAATGCCGCAACCGCCCCCAGCGTTCGGGCGGAACCTCGTCGCCCGGAATCCGCGCCGCGTGCTGCTCGACCGCCCGCGTGTCGCCGACGATCCTGGTGACGAGCTGCACGCCGGAGCCGTCGGGAATCAGAGCCGCGCCCGCGGACGGGAACGGAGCCGCGCAGCTCGAGAACGCCTGGATTCCCGCCTCGAGCGACGGAAAGCGGGCGACGGCGATCCGCTCTCGCTCCGGCGCCGCACGCAGGCGCAGGGTCGCGCGCGTGATCACGCCGAGCGTGCCGAGGGATCCGCAGTAGAGCCGCACCAGGTCGAAGCCGGTCACGTTCTTCACGACCCGTCCGCCGGCGAAGGCCAGCTCGCCGTTGGCGAGCGCGACCTCGATGCCGAGCACCTCGTTTGCGAGGCGTCGATCGAGCGACCACTCGGGACGAAGCGGATCCGACGCGAGCGCGCCACCGACCGTCCCCTCGGGCGTGAGCTCCGCGAGCAGGCTCGTCTTTCCCAGGGCTCCGAGCCTGAGCGCGAGCTCGCCGACCCGCACGCCCGCGTCGATCGTCGCGATGCCCTCGTCGGCGTCGATCTCGATCCGCTCTCGGATTCGCCCGAGGTCGAGCCGAATGCACGAAGCCGCGGCGAGCGGATTGCCCAGGTGTTGCCGCGTTCCCGCGCCATGCGCGACGACCGCGAGCTCCCGCTCCGCCGCAATGCGCAGGCAGGCGGCGAGCTCGCGCGCGTGCTTCGGGCGAACGATCCCGCGAACGCCTGCCCCCGCGAGTCGAAGCGCTGCCGGTCGTTCGACGTGCGCGACGCCGACGATCGCCTCGAACGCAGCGATCACGGCTAGAAGCTCACGTGCTCGTAGCCGCGGTGCCGCGGATTGCTCTCCGCGCACGCCCGCGGCGCCGGAATCTGCTTTCCGGGATTGCAGCGGTCGATCGGGTCGAAGGCGTCGTGCACCCAGTGCATCGGCGCGAGGTCCGCCTCGGAGTACATCAGGCACATGTAGTCGCGTTTCTCGAGCCCGATCCCGTGCTCGCCCGAGAGCACGCCGCCCGCATCGATGCAGATGCGCAGGATCGCTTCACCGAGCGCGCGCACCGTGCGAAGCTGCTCGGGATCGCGCCGGTCGAAGCTGATGTTCGGGTGCAGATTCCCGTCGCCGGCATGCAGGATGTTCGCGATCCGAATGCCCCGGGCCTCGGCCGCGGCGTCGATCGCATCGACCACCTCCGGCAGCTTCGTCCGCGGCACGACCGCGTCCTGCACGTACAGATCCGGCGCCAGCCTCCCCATCGCGCCGAACGCTCCCTTGCGTCCGCGCCAGAGCGCGAGCCTCTCGGCCTCGTCGCGCGCGACGCGAACCTCGACGGCCCGGCCCGCGCTGCAGATCTCGCGGATGCGGTCGCGTTCGGATCCGACCGAGACCTCGGGCCCATCGAGCTCGACGAGCAGCACCGCGCGCGCGTCGCGCGGATAGCCGGCCGCGTACACCGACGCCTCGACCGCGTCGATCGTGCGATCGTCGATCAGCTCGAGCGCAGACGGCACGATTCCACTCGCGATGATCGTCGAGACCGCCGCGCACGCGTCGCGAAGGCTCGCGAATCCGGCGAGCAGCGTGCAGACCGCCTCGGGCAGCGGCAGCAGCCGGACGGTCGCGGAGCAGACGATTCCGAGCGTTCCCTCCGAGCCGACGAAGAGGCCGCGCAGGTCGTAGCCGTGCGCGTGACCATCGCGGCGCCCGAGCCGCACGACGCTGGCGTCCGGAAGGACGACCTCGAGCTCGAGCACGTGCGGGCTCGTGGTCCCGTATTTCAGGGTGTGCGGGCCGCCGCTGTTCTCGGCGACGTTTCCGCCGATCGTGCAGGCAGACTGGCTCGACGGATCCGGAGCGTAGAAGAGGCCGAGCGGACGGACCGCGTGGGAGAGATGCTCGTTGATCACGCCCGGCTGCACGGTCGCGGTCCGATTGGTGGCGTCGATCTCGAGCACGCGGTCCATCCGGGCGCACTCGATCATCACGCAGCCGTTCACCGGAGTCGCGCCGCCGGAGAGCCCGGTGCCCGCGCCACGCGGCACGTACGGCACCCCCGCCTCGTTGCAGGCCCGGACGATCGCGGACACGGACTCGGCCGTGGTCGGGAACGCGACGCAGAGGGGCGCGCCGCGCTCCAGCGTCAGCCCGTCGGACTCGTACGAGAAGAGCTCCGCCGGTCGGGTCAGAACCTCGACAACGTCGGGGAGCGCGCGCAGGCGCTGCGCGAGCCCGATCGCCCCGGACGCAGCCACGACCCGCCTCAGGCGAGTCCGAGGCGCTCGACCTCTTCCTCGTCCATGCCGAGGAAGTGGCCGATTTCGTGCTTCACGGTGATCTGGATCTGCTCCACGAGATCGTCGTGGTCCTTCGCGATCCGCTCGAGATTGCGCTTGAAGAGCAGGATCCGGTCCATGTCGACGCGCTGGAGCGTGCCCAGCGTGGGGCTCGCACCGACCTCGGTCGCGGGCACGCCCAGGAACAGCCCGAGGACCTGCGGCGATACGTACTCGCGCTTCACGATCTCGTCGCTCGGCAGGTCCTCGATGATCACCGGGCAGTTCTCTGCGTACTTGTGGATCGTCTCGGGCAGGCTCTTCAGCGCCTGCTCGGCCGCGGCCTCGAACTCGGCGGCGCCGATCCGGATCGGCAGCGGGTAGAGCTCTGGCGCCAGGCGAGCGGCCTTCGCGAAGAGCCGCTCCGCCTCTTCGAGCCGGCCGGCATGCTCGGCGACGAGGGCCAGGTGGTAGGTGCTGTGGGCGCACTCGGGCTCGAGCGCGAGCGCCCGCTCGAGCGAGCGCCGGGCCTCGTCGAACTGCCCGATCTCGAACAGAACCTGCCCTTCGAAGCCGCGGTAGATGCCCACCTCTCCCTGGATCTTGATCGCACGCCGGAGCAGGAAGAGCGCCCCCTCCAGGTCGTCCAGGTAGAAGAGGGCCTTCGCCTTCAGGTAGTAGACCTCCGCCTCGACGGGCTTCTCGAGCGCGGACTGGAGCAGGTCGTCGGCAAGATCGAGGGCCTCTTCGAACTCCTGGAACTCCTCGATCAGAATCTCGATCCGGTTCAGCTGGCTGGGCTGGTAGTCGGCCTCGGCCTCGAGCGCGCGCTCGAACTCCTGGAGCGCCTCCTCGTGTCGACCGCTGTCCCAGAACAGCTCTCCACGGCTGTTGTGGGCCTCCGCCCCTTCTGGGTTGGCCTTCAGAGCCTCGTTCAACCAGGCCAGCGCCTCGTCCGGCTGCCCGTTTGAGGAGGCTTCCATGGCCTGGTCCAGACAATCCCAATAGCGTTCTCGATCGAGCATGTGCGTGCCCCCTGGACCGCGCGCGAGTCTAGCAAACCTCGAACTCGCGCTGCTCGCCGGACCACCGTCGATGAAATCTCGTAACTATTTGACAGTAAAAGAGATTTTACACGACGAGCGAGGCGGGCACGAGGATGCAGTGGCAGCTTGCGCAGGCGTGGACCTCGCCTGCCACCACGCGATTCATCACCTCGGGCGGCAGCGTGCGATGACACGCCGAGCAGCCGCCGTGCTCGATGCGCGCGATGCCGTTGGCGCGGGTCTTGAGCGCGCGCGAGTACAGGGCTTCGACCTTCGGACCGAGCCCGCTCAGGAGCGCCGTTCGCACTTCGCGGTGCTGCGCGAGGCGCCTCTCGACGTCGGCGAGCTGCTCGCGAAGCTCGTCGGTCTCCTTCTTCACCTCGCGGTCGGACTGTTTCGCGGCCGCCTCCGCGTGCCGCAGCTCCTCGGTCGCCGCCTCGATCGCCTCCATCGCGACCAGGATCGCGTCCTCGACCTCGGCAATGCGCTTGGAGTGCGTCTCGATCTCGTGGAGCAGGGTCGTGTACTCCTTGTTCGTCTTCACGACCGCCGATTGCGCTTGGAACTTGCTGCGCTTGGAGCCGAGATCCTGAACCTCGGCCTCGCGCGTGCGGCGGTCCTTCTCGGCGGACTCGAGCCGCGCGCGCGCCTGTGCCGCGAGATCGCTCGCGGCTGCGGCGCGCGCCTCGGCGGCGTCGATCACCTGCGGCAGTCGCGTTCGCTCGCGTTCGAGCGACAGGATCGCAGCCTCGGTCTCGGCGAGCTGAGACAGGCTCGGATTCGAGGCATCCATCGCGGCGAAGCTCTCACGTCGCCCTTCGCCGGTCAACCGATTCGACTAGACTCCGAGACGATGTCGGACGACCGGTACGCACCGCCGCAAGCGAACCTCACCCAGCCGTCGCTGGCCGTCGCTGGCACCGGCAGCTTCGACCTCGGGCTCGCGTTCAACGAGGCGTGGGCGAAGACCTGGGCCAACTTCGGACTCCTGCTCGGAGTCGGTCTCGTCGGCGTGCTGCTCGCGCTCGCGTCGATGGTCACCGTCGTCGGAATCTTCCTGCTCGTGCCGGTCTTCGCCTGGGGTGCCATCCGCTTCCTGCTGAACGTGATCGACGGGGAGGCGGAGTTCGCCGACCTGTTCAGTGGCTTCCAGGACTACGGCCGCTCGCTGCTCTCGATGCTCCTGCTCTTCGTTCTGAGCTCGCTGATCAGCGCGCTCGGACAGTCCTTGAGCCTGATCGGAACCGCGGCGGGCGCGCCGATCCTCGAGGCGGTCGGGGGAATCGTGAACCTGGCGTGGACCTTCCTGGTGATGGCGCGGCTCAACTTCGCCTGGTTCTACGCGGTGGATCAGGGTCTCGGCCCCGTCGAGGCGCTGCAGACCTCGTGGGACGCGACCTCGGGCCTCAAGGGTGGCTGCGCTGCACTGATCGTCATGTCGCTGGTCGTCGTCATGGTCGGGCTTTTGTGCCTGATCGTCGGCGTGATTCCGGCGTCGATGATCGCGTACTTGCTTCCCGTCTCGGCCTATCGGCAGATGGTGGGGCGGCGAAGCGCCGCTGCATGAACTGGTACTCCTCGGCGAACGCGCGGTCGTCGGGGTATTCGTTCGCGGCCGATCTCGCGACCAGCAGCGCCTGATCCGTCGCGCCGTTCAGCGCGGCGCTCCAGGCGATCCAGAACCACATCGGCTTGTAGCCGACCTCCTCGCGCCAGATCGCGACCACGCGCGCGAACTCGCGCAGCGTCTGGAAGCGCGAGGCGCTCGCGATCCAGCTCGCTGCGTTCATGCGCACGCGGCGGTCGTTCTCGACCTTGATCTCGCGCAGCTCGCGCCGCAGCGCGATCGAATCTTGGCTTGCGAGTGCGGCGATCAGCCGGAGCTCGCGCGCTTCCGTCTCGAAGCTGCGGTGATCGAGCCCGAGCGCGCGCGCCTCTTCGCGCGCCTGGCCGCTGCGCCTGGCCAGGCGGGCGACGCGATCGACGTCGAGGCTCCGGTGCTCCTCCGAGAAGAGCGATGCGACTTCGCTGGCCCAGAAGGTCGGCGAGACGCGCGCGAACGAGAGATCCCGCTCGATCTGCGCGTCGCCGGACTCGCGGCGAGCGTGGTCGATGCCGCCACTCGGCGGGAGCGGAGCCGCCTCGACGCGCGCGAGGATCGCCTCGGGCCCGAAACGCGCTTCGTAGAAGCGGGCGAGCACCGCGTAGCGCGTGAGCGTCGCGTCCGCCGGATCGAGCTCGCGAAAGGCGAGCCTGTCGATCCAGCGCGAGATCCCGGATTCGATCTCCGCTCGCAGGTCCGAGCGCGCCTCCGGCTCAAACTTGCGACAGGCGAGGAGCAGAGACACGCCGCTCGCCACGTACCAGCGCAGCCGTCCGCGCTCGGGCTCGGTTTGCGCGCGCCAGAGCTCGAGATCGAGCCCCTCGTCCGAGAGCGACGTGTCGAGCCGCGCGATCAGCTTCTCGACCGCAGGCGTCACCTCTTCCGCCATGATCTCGAGCGCGAGCGGAAGATCCGCGCGCTCGACCTGCAGCGCATCCGCGAGCGCGAGCCTCGGGTCGACGAGCGGCGTGCCGAGCTCGTCCTCGAGCGCCGGGATCTGCACGAGGCGAAGCTCGCGCGCGAGCGCGCGTCCCTCGTCGAGCTGGCCGGCCTTGAAGAGCGCGATCACGCGATCGATCGACATGGACAGTCGTGTGCCCCCGACCGGCGTGCGCGAGATCGCCTCCGACAGCGCCTGCGCGGCCAGCTCGTACTGACCGGTGTAGTGGTACAGGCCGGCGAGCTCGGTGTAGTTCGACGCGTCCTCGTCGCCGCCGGCGATGAGCCTGCGCATCTTCTCGATCGCGCGCTGATAGGTCTGGAAGTGCCAGTCGCGCTGCACGTCGATCATCGTCCGCGCGTACTGCGGATCCTCGAAGATCCGCGAGGAGAGGAACCAGCTCGAGCGCGTGTTCTCGCCGGAGAAGCGCAGCAGCACCTCGAGCTTCGTGAGGTCGAAGAGCTCCCCGCTGCCGAAGCTCTTGTAGGCGAGCTCCAGGCTCTCCTGCAGCGACGCGCCCGGGAACGCGAGCGGCTGCCCGGTCTGCAGCACGTAGGTGAGCCAGACTCCGTCGTTCTCCCGCTCGGCCCAGGCCAGCGCCGCATGCGCGGGCAGTCCGATCATGTGCGCGACCCGACCCTGCCGCGCGGCGATCTCCTGATAGAGCTCGGAGAGATCGTCGCAGTCGCCGCGGAGCATTCCGCCGGCCTGGGCGGAGAGCGTCTGCAACGCCGTCTGGTGTACGTCGCCCGAGACCGTCCGCGTGCCGATCAACAGCGGAATCCGCGGGTCCGGGCTGTCGAAGGTGTAGACGAGCAGGTACTGCCCGATCAGGTCCAGGTGCGCCGCGTCGGGTAGCGCGGCAGCGGCCCGCCGGTACCAGATCTCCGCCGCCGCTTCGCCCGCTCCCTGCACCGGGTCGAGCCGGCCGTGTGCGGTGACGAGCGCCAGAACGTCGGAGTTGGGCGCCGTCACGACGATGTGCGGCGGAAGCGCATCGCGCAGTGCCGCCCACTCGACCCCTGGCCCGGTGCTCGGGAACGCCTTGCGCCAGGCGTCGGGCTCGGATCGCAGACCGTGCGCGGAATCCCAGGCCGCGATGCGCTCGGGGCCGTTCCACAGCTCCGCCTCGATCCAGCGCGAAGCGTCGCGAATCGGGTCGGCTCCGCCCGGAAGGCGCACGACCAGGCGCGTCACGCTTCCGTTGCTGTAGTAGGCGGGAAGCGGCGCGAACACCGCATACCCGACACGTTCGCGTGTCGCCAGGGTCCAGACGCGCGCTCCGAACGCATCCTCGACGAGCTGCATCTCGGCACCTGGCCGCCCGAAGCTCGCGATCGGAAGCATGGTCTCGCAGCGCAGCACGGCGTCGCGCACGGCGTCGGTCAAGGCGCGGGGCGCGTGCAGGACCGAGAGCCATCCGGCGCGCACGAGCCGGCGCGCGAAGCTCGGAGGGATCAGATCGAGATCGTGCTGCGCGTCCTCCAGGGTGATCTGCGCCAGGATCTCCGCCAGCGCCGACCGGCTCTCGGGCGCGATCGGCGTATTCGGCAACGAAGCGATCAGCGCATCGACGGCCCGCGCGAGCCGTTCACGGCTCGCCGCGTGCTCCGCGCGCGTCTGCTTCGCGAGCGGCTCGCGGGGCCGCTCCCGCAACACGCCTTCGCGCACGACGTACAGGTCGCGGCCGACGAGGTAGGCGCCGGTGAGCTCCTCCTCGTAGAGAACCAGGTCCTCGCCGCGAAGCCCCGAAGCGCGCGCGTGCGCGAGCAGCGCCGGCAGATCGCGGAGCGGATCGGAGTTCCATCCCGCGAGCAGCCCCCAGCTCGCGCGCAGCTCGCCGATTCCGGTCGCGAGCGCGAGCCAGTCGCCCTCGCGCGCGCGCAGGATCTCGTACTCCTGCCCCGGAGCCGCGATCCAGTAGCTGCGTTCGCCGCGCACGACGAGGTCGGATCGCGAGGGCAGGATCGACCCGACCTCGGCGGCCGCGACCTCGCGCGGCGCCGGCGCGGGCTTCGAAAGCTCGCCGTCGGAAGAGCGCGCCTCCGGCGCGGCGTCACCGGCTCGAGTCGGGAGCGGCGGCGCTTGGGCGCAAGCGATCAGCAGCGCGGCGAGGACGGCGGCGACGAGGCGACGCATCGGCACCCGGTACCTTACCCGCTCCGGCTGAAGTAAGCTCCGCGTGCCCGACCCTACGGGTCGCCGAGGAGGCGATGAAGGCTCCGAATCTGTCGCTCTACCATTTCGACGGCTGTTCCTACTGCGGGCGCGTGCGCTCCGCCCTGAACCGTCTCGACCTCCAGCTCGAGCTGCGAGACATCGAGCTCGATCCCGACCGTCGGCGGGAGCTGGTGCAGGCGACGGGCAGACAGACGGTGCCGTGCCTGCGCATCGAGCTGCCCGGCGGCGGCGTGCGCTGGATGCACGAATCGCTCGACATCATCCGCTACCTCGAGACCGAGGTCGCGAACCGGGGCTGAGCGCCCCGCGCGCCTGCGCGATGAAGACCATCGACGCGCGAGGAACAGCGGCGGATCCGATCGACTACTCGCGAGCCGAGGTCGCGGTGCGCACGGACCTTCCGGCGGCGCATCGGCGTGCATGGCTCCGGCTCGCCTCGCCGGGGACCTGGTGGACCGGCGCGGAGCGCGTGGCGATCGCGCGCGAGGTGCGGAGCGAAGCGAGCTGCGCGCTCTGCGCGGCGCGGCGCGACGCGATCGCGCCGGGCGCGGTCCCGGGCGAGCACGCGGCCGCCGCACCGCTCGACGCGGCGGCGGTCGAGGCGGCGCACCGCATCGCGGGCGACCCCGGCCGGCTCTCGAAGCGCTGGCTCGAAACTCTCGAAGCGGCCGGTCTCGAGAGCGGCGCGTACGTCGAGCTCGTCGGTGTCGTCGTGACGGTGGTCAGCATCGATGCCTTCTGTCGCGCGATCGGCGTGGCAAAGCACGCGCTTCCGCTGCCGCTCGCCGGCGAGCCGTCGCACTACCGACCGAGCCAGGCGCGCGACGACGGAGCCTGGGTGCCGATGATCCCCGCGCTCGGCGCGACCGGACGCGAAGCCGATCTCTGGCGCCGGGGAGCGACGGGAAACGTGATCCGCGCACTGAGCCTCGTGCCCGACGAGGTCCGCACGCTCGCGGATCTGAGCCGCGCGCACTACCTGCCGATGGAGCTCGTCCCGGACCCGAGAGCGAGAGTGGGAACGCTCTCGCGCGCGCAGGCGGAATTCCTGGCCGCGCGCGTCTCCGCGCTTCGCGAGTGCTTCTACTGAACCAGCTCCCACGCGCTGCTGCTCCGTGCGAGCGGCGAGATCGACGGCACACGCTACGGCGTCGAGGCCGTGGCGACGGGAGACGAAGCCGGCTCGAGCCTCGTCCCGAACGGTCCGGCGCTCGGCGCCTTCGCCGAGGCGCTGGTCGGACGCGACGACCAGGCGCTCTCGCGCGCGCGGGAGCGGGTGCGCGCGGCGCTCGGGCCCGCGGGGCTCGTGGACGCTGCGGCCGTTGCGTCGAACTTCGAGCGCATGGTTCGGATCGCCGACGCCACGGGGATTCCACTGGACCGCTCGGTCGCGGCGCTCGGCGCCGATCTCCGCGACAGACTGGAGCTCGATCGTTTCGCGTCGGCCGCGCAGACTCGGCGCCTCGGATGGCTCGGTCGAAGCATCGCGCCGGCGCTGCGCTTCGCGCTTCCATTCCTGTTGCGCCGCCTGCCGCGCCGCGCGGGGCGCTGAAGCTCGAGACTCCGCGCGCCCGCGGACGGCTACGACCCTCCGCCGCGGAAGCGCTCGAGATCCCGGCGCTCGCGCTTGGTCGGGCGCCCCGCCCCGGGAGCGCGCTGCGGCATGCGCGCGCGCAGCGGTCGGGCTTCGGGCGGCGGCGAGTGGTCCAGGAAGAGCTCGCGCGCGAGCGCCGCGGAGAGGCGTTTCTCCGCGAGCGCCGTCACCTCGAGAATTCGCGGTCCGCGCTCGGTCTGCGCGCTCACGCGGTCGCCGACTCGCAGCCCGTGATGCGGCTTCACTCCCTCTTCGTTGACCTTCACCCGGCCGCCCACACAGGCCTGTGTCGCCTGGGTTCGCGACTTGTACACCCGCGCTGCGCAGAGCCAGCGATCGATCCGCACACTCTCCATCGCCGGGAGTCTAAGCCGGCCGCCTAGATCTCGTACTGCCAGTCGTCGTCGGGCTCGTTGCGGAACAGCTCCGTGTCCGGGAGCGGGCGAAGCCGCCGGCGGGCGAGATCGAGCGCTCGCTCGAGGCCCTCGAAGAGCCGGCCGCCCGTGAGCAGCAGCGCCTCGGGCCCGAGCACCAGGCCGAGCTCGGTGCGCGCGAGCAGGGCGCGCAGCGGCTCGTTCAGGCCGCAGAGCACCAGCATCGCGCCGCGCGACTCGAGCTCCGTCGCCACGCGTCGCAGCACCTCGAGCACGGTCGCGTCGAGATGCCGGGCACGCTTCAAGCGCAGCGTGACGAATGAGGGACCGCGCGCGGCGATCTCCTTCAAGCGGTCGGCGAGCTCGGGCGCGACCGCGAAGTTCAGATCTCCCTCGAGCTGCAGGAGCACGGCCGGGGTCGCGCCGGTACTCGCGTCGATCGGGATCTCGCGCAGGCGCCGCTGCCCGCTCTGCACGAGCTCGACCATCTGCAAGCGCCCCGCGCGCCGAACGAGCAACGCCAGCGACAGAAGCAGCCCCGCGTACACGGCCGGCACGAGATCCAGCCAGAGCGTGACGGCGAACGTCACGACCAGAACGGCGGCGTCGCCCGGAGTCGCCGCGGCGCGTCGGATCTGCGTCGGCGAGATCGAGGCGAAGCCGGTGAGCACGATCAGGCCGGCGAGCGCGGCCAGCGGCACGCGCTCGAGCCCTGGCGCGAGAACGGGCAGGAACAGCGCCACGAGCCCTCCGGCGGTCGCGCTCGCGAGGCGGGTGCGCGCGCCGGAGAGCCGCGCGGTGAGGGAGCGCGTGAGCGAGCCGCTGGTGCACTGCGCGCCGACCAGAGCCGCGGTCACGTTTGCGACCCCCTGCGAGAAGAGCTCGCGATCCGGGTCGAGCGCGGGGCCGCGCCCGGGCTCTAGCGCGCGGGCCGAGGCCATCGCCTGCACCGTGACGAGCAGCGAGAGCGCGAGCGCGGGCGGCAGGATGTGGGCGGGATCGAACCCGCGCGGAGCGTGAAAGCCGGGCAGCTCGAGCGCGAGCGCCTGCAGTCGCTGGAGTCCTCCCTCTCCTTCCGTCCAGCCGAGCGCGGTCGCGGCCGCCGCGACGAGCGCAAGCGCCGCGAGCGCCGCCGGAAAGCGCGGACCGAGACGCCGCGCCGCCAGGATCAGCACGGGAACCGCGCTTCCGACGACGAGCGCGCGCGGATCCGCGGCCCCGATCGCGCTCGCCGCGCCGCGAAGCGCCCACCAGACGTTCGGCACCCACACCGACGTCTCGTGCGGCGCGGGCTCGACCCCCGCCAGCATCGGCAGGTAGCGAAGCGCGATCAGAAGACCGACGCCGGCGTTGAACCCGGAGATGACGGAGTCGGACAGGAAGCGCGACGCCCGCCCGTAGCCGAGCACGCCAAGCCCGATCAGGATCAGTCCCGCGCACAAGGCGGTGGCGAGCGCAGCCGCGACCGGATCGGCCCCGCGCGCGACCGCGGGCGCGACCACCGAGACGCCGAGCAGAAGCGCCGTCGGGTTCGTGGGTCCCGTCACCATGAAGCGGCTCGAGCCGAACAGCGACCCCATCAACGCGGGCAGCGCCGCCGCGGCCAGGCCCATCTCGGCGGGCAAGCCCGCGACCAGCGCGTAGGCGACGGCCTGGGGGATCGCGAGCGCCGCGATCGCGAAACCGGCGAGGAGATCCGGCAAGACGTCCGCACGGCCGGTGCCGCGCAGGTGCGGGGCGAAACGGCCGAGCGCACTGCGCAGCGGACTCTGCTCCAACGACTATTCCCGAGCCGCGTCTGCGGGGAAGTCGACCTCGAAGCGCTCGAGCAGTCCGCGCGCGCAGACCGCATGGCTCGGCTCGAGCAGGTACATCTCGACCCCGGGGCGCGCGATGAAGACCTTCGCGTCGGGCAGCTTCGCGACGTAGCGCTCGATCGCCCGCGCGCGCTCAGGCTCCGACTCGATTTGCTGCAGCCGCCCCTGGATCGTCACGCGGGCGAACCGGCTCATGTTCGAAAGCCCGACGCCACGGGTGTCGATCTGCGCGCAGGCGCCGTTTCCGCCGCGGAGGTAGCGCCGCTTCATCGACCCGGGGCTGGTGCCGAAGATCAGGCGCGCCGGGTCGTCCTCGGCGAAGAACATGACCGAGCTGTACGGCGGATCCCCCGCCTCGGGACCTGCGAACGAGAAGACCGCGAGGCTCTCGCTGCGGAGAACCCGTCGGATCGTCTCGAGCTGCTCGTCCCGGGTCATCAGAGCCCGTCTAGCACGCGCGGCGCGGGCTTGTAAATCCGCTTCCCGGACGTGCAGTTGTGCGCATCTCGCCGGGCCAGGACCGCGCCCCGCAACGGAACGGTTGGCGGCGGGCTCAGGCTCGCGCGCGGGATCCCCGAAGAAGGACGGGCGCTTGCCTAGGACAGGAGCGAGGGCTACTAGGGTCGATTCCCAGAACCGGGAGGAGCATTGGCAAAGTCACTCGTGATCACGGAGAAGCCCAGCGTCGCCCGCGACATCGTCGCGGTGCTCGGCGGCTTCACGGAGCACGACGGATTCTGGGAGTCGGACGACTTCGTCGTCACGTTCTCGGTGGGGCACATCGTCGAGCTGCTCTCCCCCGAGGATGTCGACCCGCTCTACAAGCGCTGGACCCTGGACACCCTTCCGATCCTGCCCGGCGAGTTCAAGCTGAAGCCGAAGTCCGGGCAGTCCGAGCGCATCCGCACGATCAAGAAGCTGCTCTCGCGCAAGGATGTCGACTTCGTCGTGAACGCCTGCGACGCCGGGCGCGAGGGCGAGCTGATCTTCCGCGAGATCCTCGAGTACCTGGAGTGCGACAAGCCCACCAAGCGCCTGTGGCTGCAGTCGATGACTCCTGCGTCGATCCGCGCGGGCTTTGCGGCGCTCGTGGATGGTTCGAGGTACGACGGGCTGGGCGCCGCCGCCTCGTGCCGCTCGAAATCGGACTGGCTGATCGGCATGAACGCGACCCGCGCGCTCACGCGGCGACTCAAGGCCCGCAAGGAGAAGACCGCCTGGTCGGCGGGGCGCGTGCAGACGCCGACGCTGGCGATCCTGGTCGACCGCGAGCTCGAGATCCTCGCGCACGTTCCGAGGCCCTACTGGCAGCTCGAGGGGCGCTTTCGCGCTGGCGATCACGAGTACGCGGGCACGTGGTTCGATCCGGAGTTCCGCGCGCCCGAGGGCGAGGAGCGGGAGAACCGCGACGATCGGATCTTCGAAGAGGCGCGAGCGAACCGGCTGATCGAGACCACCCGCGGCAAGCCGGCCGTGGCGAGCGAGACGCGCAAGCCGAGCCGCGAGACGGCCCCGCCGCTCTTCGACCTGACCAGCCTGCAGCGCGAGGCGAACCGGCGCTTCGGCTGGTCGGCGCGCCGCACGCTGAACGCCGCGCAGCGCTGCTACGAGGCGCACAAGCTGCTCACCTACCCGCGCACCGACTCGCGCTGCCTCCCCAACGACTACCGCGCGAACGTCGACGAGGTTCTGCGCGCCTTCGCGCAGACCGGCCCGTTCCAGGCCGAGGCGACCCACCTGATCGAGAAGGGGCTCGAGAACACCGAGCGCACCTTCGACGACACGAAGGTCTCCGACCACTTCGCGATCATCCCGACCGGCAGACTGCCCGAGTCGAGTCTCTCGGGCGACGACGAGCGCCTCTTCGATCTGGTCTCGCGCCGCTTCCTCGCGAACTTCTACGAGCCCGCGGTCTGGAACCGCGTCGAGCGCGTGACCGAGGTCGCGGGACAGGAATTCCGCTCGCGCTCTCGCACGCTCGACGAGCCCGGTTGGCGTTCCGTGCTCGGGCAGGTGGAGCAGGACGAGCAGCTTCTGCCGCCGCTGGTCGCGGGCGCGAACGAGGCCGAGGGCGTGGGCGTCTCGGTTCTCGGCGTCGAGCTCGAGGCCGACAAGACCAAGCCGCCCGCGCGGATCACGGAAGCGCGCCTTCTCTCGCTGATGGAGTCGGCGGGAAGCGACATCGAGGAAGAGGAGATCGCGGCGGCGATCTCCGAGAAGGGCATCGGGACCCCGGCGACGCGCGCGGACGTGATCGAGAATCTGATCGCCAAGAGCTATCTGGTGCGCGCGAGCAAGTCGCTGCGCCCGACCGTGAAGGGAATCCGGCTCGTCGACGTCCTGCGCCGGATCCACATCGACCGGCTCGCCTCGCCCAAGCTCACCGGCGAGCTCGAGTTCGACCTGCGACAGGTCGAGCACGGCGCGATGCGCGCCGAGCAGTTCATGGAGGAGATCGTCGCGTACACGCGACAGATCACCGACGTCGCCAAGACCTTCCAGTACGAGGACCTGTACCCGGACGAGGAGCCGCTGGGCGCCTGCCCGCTCTGCGGCAAGCCGGTGTACGAGCGATCGTGGTTCTACCGCTGTCTCGAGGTTCCGGGCGTGTCCGCCGACGACGACTGTCGGATGCGGATCTGGAAGGACAAGTCGGGCCGCTACATGGACCGGCAGACCGTGCGCACGCTGCTCGAGAAGGGCGAGACCGAGGAGCTCGAGGGCTTCGCCGCGCGCGACGGACGCACCTACAGCGCGCGGCTCACGCTCGAAGACGGCGAGGTCGTGCTCCACCCGATCGCGGGAAGCTCGAGCGAACGGGTCAGCGAGACACCCGAGTACGAGGTCGACGAGGAGCCGCTCGGGCCGTGTCCGATGGGCTGCGGCAGTCAGGTCGTCGAGACTCCGACCCACTTCCAGTGTCAGGCGGGAAGCGCGAAGCAGGCCGAGAACGAGGCGAAGGCGCGTGACTTCGAAGCGGCCCACACCGAAGCCGGCAAGCGCCGCAAGCGCTACAAGGTTCCGGACGAGGACAAGCCCTGCGGCTTCCTGATTCCGCGCACCGTGTGCAAGCGCGAGATCACCCGCGACGAGGCGATGAAGATCCTCGGACCCGAGCGGAAGACCGATCTTCTGACCGACTTCACGTCGCGATTCGGTCGGCCCTTCTCCGCGATCCTGTTCCTGAAGGAGAACGGCAGGCACGGCTTCGAGTTCGCGCCGCGACAGCCGCGAGGCAAGGCGGCGGAGACCGAAGAGGCCGAGCCCGCAGCCGGAGCGGAGCCCGGCGCGGAAGCGGCTGCACCGAAGAAGGCGCGAGCCGCGAAAAAGACGAAGGCGGCCCCGCGCGCGAAGGCGGCCGCAGTGAAGCCCCCCGCCAAGAAGGCCTCGCGGAAGAAGGCGTGAGCAGGGTCCGGCGCATCGGTCTGGTTCAGCAGGCGGTCGGCGACGACCCGGAGCGGAATCTGCTGCGCGCGGAGCAGGCGATCCGCGAAGCGGCTTCGCGCGGAGCGGAGCTGGTCTGCCTGCAGGAGCTCTTCCGCACCCGCTACTTCTGTCAGCGCGAGGACGCCGCGCTCTTCGACCTGGCCGAGTCGATTCCGGGACCGACGACCGAGCGAATGTCCAAGCTCGCGGCCGACTGCGGCGTCGTGCTGGTCGTGCCCGTCTTCGAGCGCCGCGCCGCGGGGCTGTACCACAACTCCGCGATCGTGATCGAGCGTGACGGGACGATCCGCGGTCACTACCGGAAGATGCACATCCCCGACGATCCGCTGTTCTACGAGAAGTTCTACTTCGCGCCCGGCGATCTCGGCTTCCACTGCATCGACACGTCCGTGGGCCGGATCGGCGTGCTGATCTGTTGGGACCAGTGGTTCCCCGAGGCCGCGCGACTCATGGCGATGGACGGCGCGGAGCTGCTCTTCTACCCGACCGCGATCGCGTATCTCGATGGCGAGACCGACGAGGAGAACGCGGCGATGCGCGAGTCGTGGCTCACGGTGCAGCGCGGCCACGCGATCGCGAACGGCGTGTTCGTCTGCGCCGCGAACCGGGTGGGCCGCGAGGAGCGGTTGCGCTTCTGGGGCAGCTCCTTCGTCGCGGATCCGCGCGGCCAGCTGATCGCGCAGGCCGACGATTCGTCCGAGCAGGTGCTCGTGGTCGAGTGCGACCTGGCGCGAATCGAGAGCCAGCGGCGCGGCTGGCCGTTCCTGCGCGACCGCCGCATCGACGCGTACGGCGAGCTGCTCTCGCGCTTCCGCCGCTAGCATGACGGCGCGCCTGCACATGCCCGCCGAATGGGAGCCGCACCAGGCCACCTGGCTCGCCTGGCCGCACGCGATCACGACCTGGCCGGGCTGCCTCGACGCGGCCGAGCGCGAGTTCGAGCTGCTGGTCCGCACGCTGGCGCGCTTCGAGCGCGTGGAGCTCGTGGTCCAGAGCGAGGCACAGCGCGCCCGGATCGAGGCTCGCCTGGGCGAGGTCGCCCGCGGTGACGCGCTGCGCCTGCACGTGATCGCGACCAACGACGTCTGGATGCGCGACATCGGCCCGACCTTCGTTCGCGGCCCGGACGGCCTGGTCGCGCTCGACTGGACCTTCGACGCCTGGGGCGGCAAGTACCCGCCGTGGGACCGCGACGACGCGGTCGCGGCGCGCGTCGCCGAGCTCGCGGGAGTGCGCCGCGAGCGGCCCGGGATCGTGCTCGAGGGCGGCGCGATCGAGGTCGACGGCGAGGGCACGCTGCTCGCGACCGAGCCGACGCTTCTCGATCCGAAGCGGAACCCCGGCATCGATCGGGCCAGGATCGAAGCGCTCCTGCTCGAGCTACTCGGCGTAGAGAAGACCATCTGGCTCGGCGACGGAATCGAGGGCGACGACACCGACGGGCACATCGACGACATCGCCCGCTTCGTCGCACCCGGCCGCGTGGTCTGCGCCCGCGAGCCCGACCCGAGCGACCCGAACCACCGGCCGCTCGAGGACTGCATCGCGCGCCTGCGCGCGGCGACCGACGCCCGGGGTCGCTCGCTCGAGGTGATCGACCTGCCGATGCCGCCGCCGGTTCGCGCGGACGGCGACCGGCTCCCGGCGAGCTACGCGAACTTCTACGTCGCAAATCGGGCGGTGCTGGTGCCCGTCTTCGACGCGCCCTCCGACCGGAAGGCGCTCGATGTGCTCCGCGCGGTCTTCCCGGGGCGGGAGATCGCGGGCATTCCCTCGCGCGCGCTGGTTCGAGGGCTCGGCGCGGTGCACTGCCTGACGCAGCAGCAGCCCCGCTAGACCGGGGTCGCCTAAGGCGCGAGCGGCGCAGTCAGGCGGAGAGAGTCCGTCGCGCGGGGCGAAGCGCGAGTGACAGCGCATCCGCGACGGCGGCCGCGTCGTCGCGGCGAAGCGAGGCGGTCGTGATCCGGAGCGCGGGCGCGCTGTGGATGCGGAAGCGGGCCCCGGTCGAGACCGCGAAGCCCGCCGCGAGCAGCGCGCTCGCGGCGGCGTCCTCGTCGGGAACCGGCACCCAGACGTTCATACCCGAGCGTCCGAACGCCGCGAGGCCGCGCTCCGCGAGCGCCTCCAGGAGCGCGCGTCTCCGTTCGGTGTAGGTTCGATCCGCCTCGCGCAGACCGCGCTGCACGCCCTTGTCGCCGAGCAGCGCGGCGACCGTGCGCTGCAGCAGATGGCTGACCCAGCGCATGCCCAGAGCGAGGCGGCCCTCGACGCGCGCGAGGGTCGCCTCGTCACAGGCCAGGAACGCGACCCGGAGGTCGGGGCCGAGCGCCTTCGAGACCGATCGCACGATCGCGAAGCGCTCTACGCCGCTCGAGCAGAGCGTTCGCGCGGTGGCGCCCGCGACGCTGCCGCCGTGGTCGTCTTCCAGCACGAGCGTGCCCGGGTGCGCGCGGAGCAGACCGCGGAGTTCGCGCGCGCGTCGGTCGTCGAGAGCGGAGCCGAACGGATTCTGCGCCCGGGTCGTGACGACCAGCGCCGCGAGGCCCGAGCGCAGCGCACGCTCGGTCGCCCCGGGCTTCGGTCCCGCGTCGTCGATCTCGATCGGGACCGGCACCAGGCCGAGCGCGGAGACCAGATGGAAGACGGCGGGAAAGCCGGGGTCCTCGACGCCGACCCGGTCTCCGGGCCGGAGCCACGCGGCGAGGGCGCGTTCGATCCCGTCGAGCGCGCCGCTCACCACGGTGAGCGAGTCGGCGGGAATTCCGTCCGCGACCAGCGCCCGGCGCGCGATCCGCATCAGGCCCGGGTCGCAGAGATCCCCGCCGTAGAGCATCGAGCCGGCATCGATTCCGCGCAGCGCGGGTCCCAGATCGGGCAGCAGCGCCGGATCGGGATTTCCGCTGGCCAGGTCCACGGCGTGCGCGGGCAGACGCGCGGCCGCGCGCGCCTGCGCGATCGGCGGGTGATGGCTGATCGCGGATCCGCGCCGGCCCTGCGCCACCACCAGGCCGCGCAGGCGCAGCGTGCGGTAGGCCGACGCGACGGTCGTCGGACTGACGCGCAGGCGCGTCGCGAGCTCCCTCACCGTGGGCAGCTTCGCGCCCGAGCCGAGCGCGCCGTCCCGCAGCGCGGTCTCCACGCTCGAAGCGATCTCGACGGCGGTCTTCCCTGTGATATGCTGTGCCAGTACAGACTCTGTATTGTTCTGTAACAAAGTAGCTCAACCCGGATGGAGACGTCAACCATGGCCGAGCTCGCCCCCACCCCACGGACCCGAGTCAAGCGGCTGCCGCAGCGCGGCAGCTACGACCGCGAGGTGCTGAATGCGATCCTCGACGAGGGCTTCCTGTGCCACGTCGCGTTCCTGTACGAGGGGCAGGCCCGCGTGATTCCGACCATCTACGCGCGCGGCGGCGATTTCCTGTACCTGCACGGCGCGCGCGCGAACCGGATGCTGAACGCGATGATCGAGCCCGGTCACGACGCCTGCCTCTCGGTCACGCACGTCGACGCGCTGGTGCTGGCGCGCTCCGCGTTCCACCACTCCGTGAACTACCGCTCCGCGGTGGTCTACGGCCAGGCGGAAGAGGTCACGGACCCGGACGAGAAGCGCGAGGCGCTGCGGCTGCTGGTCGAGCAGGTGATGGCCGGCCGCTCGAAGGACGTGCGCGGCCCGAACGCCGCGGAGCTGAAGCAGACGCTGGTCGTGAAGCTCCCGATCGCGGAGGCCTCGGCGAAGATCCGCGCGCACGGCGTGGTCGACGACGAGGCCGACATGGGACTGGGCTGTTGGGCGGGCCTGCTGCCGATCCAGACCCGCTACGGGCCGCCGGTCCGCGACCCCGCGCTCGCCGAGGAGATCCCGCTGCCGGGATACCTAGACGGCTACTCACGGGCGCCGCGCTAGTCGGCGCCGGCCTGACGCCGAGAGAGCGCGCGCCGGATCTCGGCGTGCGCCTCGCGTGTCAGCCGGTAGCGCGTGATCAGGCTGATCGGGATCACGTGCAGCAGCGGAAGACAGATCCCGACGACCACGCCCAGACGCAGGATCGTGTCGGCCGGAACCTCGGCCGGAGCCGCGGCGCGCGGCAGATCGATCATGCCGAGAATGAGCCCGCCGAGGACGATGCCGATCCCGGAGACCGCTTTGCCCGAGAACGAGAGCGCGGCGCTGAACATCGCCTCCTGGCGGTAGTGGGTGCGGAGCTCGTGATCGTCGAGAACGTCGGCGACCAGCGACGCGCCGATGATGCCCTGAACGACGGAGATCCCGGCGCCGAAGACTCCCATTCCGACCAGGATGCCCAGGAGCCGCGGATCGCCGTTCGCGGGCAGCACGTCGAGGAAGCGGAGCGACACCAGCGTGACGCCGTCGATCACGTTGATCGAGGCGCAGACCAAGAGGACGTGCTTCTTGTCCCATCGCCTTTGCGAGGCAGCGACGAGCGGAAACGCCGCGAGCGCCCCGACCGACACCAGAGCGAACCAGCGCAGGTCCTCGCCGGTCAGCCCCCAGAAGTAGGTCGTCATGTAGATCTGGATGTTGGCCGTGGTGCCGCTGATCGCCGACGAGATCAGGACGATCACGAAGATCAGCGCGAATTGTCGGTTGGAGAGCGCGCGCAGCAGCTCGCGAACGGTTCCCTTCAGGCTGAATCCCTCGGGTGTGACCGCGTGCTGGCGCAGGTAGGGAATCTCGCGCAGCGAGAGGAGCGTCGTCGCGAGAGCGCCGGACGTGAGCAGGATGCCCGCGCAGAGCGCCATCGTCGGGTAGTGGGCGGGGTTCAGCTGTCCGACCGGCTGCTCGGGCGTGGCGCGCATGACGAAGCTGAACACGAACAGCGGGAAGGCCACCCCGATCGTCCAGCCCGCCGCGAAGCGGTGCGACATCACGCTGGTTCGCGCGGCGTAGTCGTCGGAGAGCTCGGCCGCTATCGCCGCCCAGGGCACGAAGAAGAGCGTCATCAGTCCGCGGGTGAGCATCGCGAAGCCGCCGAGCCAGAGCACGAGACCCGTCTCGCCGAGTCCCGACGGCGGCACGAACACCAGGTAGAGAGCGGCGCCGAGCGGGAGCGCGCCGATCAGCATCAGCGGATGCCGGCGTCCCCAACGCGTCGAGAGATTGTCGGAGAGCGAGGCGACGACCGGGTCGGTGATCGCGTCGAAGACGATCGCGACGGCGAGCGCGATCGACACGCGATTCGGATCGACGCCGAGAATCTGATTGTAGTAGAGGAGCAGGAAGGTGTTGAAGGTCCAGTTCTTCACCGTGTCGGGAACCGCTCCGATTCCCTGGTAGAGCTTGGTGCGAAACGAAAGCGGGCCTTCGCGCGAGCGGCGGAGGTAGCTCGGGACGCCTCGATCCTTCACGCGCTCGAGGGCTCGATCACGAGCGTCGCGACCCCATGGGTCCCGCTCTCGACCGTGAAGACCCGCGTACCCGGCTTGTGGCCGGATCGCACCGCGCTCGCGGACACGCCCGCGGCCACGAGCCGGGCTCGAGCGGCCTCGGCGTCGGGAACCTGCCAGGCGAGGCCGAAGAGCCGATCGCGCGCCTCGCGATCGGGTGGCGCATCGAGTCGGCTCGCGAGCTCCACGGTGACCCCGCCGACGCGAAAGAACAGCAGCCTCAAGCCGCGATTCTCGAACGTGCGGTCCAGCGCCAGACGCAGGCCCAGCTTCTCGCCGTAGAACGCGCGCGTGGACTCGACGTCGGCCGTCTGCACGACCACGTGGTCGAGCGCCGCGACCGCGGACTCGCGCGCGACGTGCGGGGCGACGAGCGGAAGCGCGTCGGGCGCGGAGAGGTGCTCGATCGCGAACACGAGCGGCCCGCGGGTGTCGCCGGGCGGAAGCACCACGTTCTTCCAGGCGCGCTCCGCCGAGCTCTGCTCGTCGCGGCCGCGGCCCGGGTTCGGCTCGGACGCAGACAGCCCTCGGCTTCGCAGCTCGCGCGCGCACGCCTCGGCATCGTCGGTGCCGAAGGCCAGGCCGATCAGACCCTCGCCTTCCGAGTCGAGCCGCGCGCGGAGCATCGCGGCGGTCGGCCCGTCCGAGACCGCTGCGAGCAGCTCGAGATAGGTGTTCGAGAGGCGGAACAGCGCGTTCGCCGTGCCCATTCCAGGGTGCGCGCCGCGCCACGACGGCTCGCGACCGAGAAGCGTGGTGTAGGCCGCGGTCGCCGCTTCGAGATCGCGCACGCCGACGATCAGGTGGTCGAGCGAGTGCAGCATCGCGCGAGCCTAGCAGAGACCGATCAGCCCGGTCGTTTCCTCTGATTCGCCGGCAGGAGGCGCTTGCGCAGGCGCAGGCTCTCGGGCGTCACCTCGAGCAGCTCGTCGCCCTCGATCCACTCCAGCGCGGATTCGATCGTGAAGCGGCGTGGCGGGGTGAGAACCTGGGCATCGTCGTGGCCGGTGTTGCGCACGTTGGTGAGCTTCTTCGCGCGCGTCACGTTCACGTTCATGTCGTTGTCGCGGCGATTCTCTCCGACGATCTGCCCCTCGTACACGTTCTCGCCGTTGCCGATGAACATGGTCGCGCGCTCCTGGATGCTGAACAGCGCGTGGGTCGTGGAGCGACCGGTCTCGCTCGCGACGATCGCGCCGACGCCGCGCCCGCCGAGCTCGCCCGCGAGCTTTTCGTAGCCGCGCACGCTGCGGTACAGCGTTCCCTCGCCGCGCGTGTCGGTGAGGAACTCGGTCCGGTAGCCGAACAGGCCGCGCGACGGCACCACGAAGTTCAGCAGCGTGCGCGAGCCGCGGCTCTCCATCTGCACCAGCCGCCCGCGACGCGAGCCGAGCTTCTCGAGCACCGCGCCCGTCGCCCGCTCGGGAACCTCGGCGACGACGTCCTCGACCGGCTCGCAGCGCTTTCCGTCGATGGTGCGTTCGATGATCTGCGGCTGCGAGACGGCGAACTCGTAGCCCTCTCGGCGCATGGTCTCGATCAGCACCGCGATCTGCAGCTCGCCGCGACCAGCGACCTCGAAGGTGTCGGTGGCCTCGCCCGTGCCGATCCGGATCGAGACGTTCGTGAGCGCCTCGCGGCGCAGCCGGTCGCCGATCTGCCGGCTGGTGACGTACTTGCCTTCCTGGCCGGCGAACGGCGAGTTGTTCACCGAGAAGCGCACGCTCACCGTCGGCGGGTCGATCGCGATTCGCGGCAGCGACTCCTGGGCATCGGGCGGGCAGATCGTGTCGCCGATCTCGATCGTGTCGACGCCGGCGATGATCGCGATCTCGCCGGCAGAGGCGCTCTCGCGCTCGACCCGATCGAGGCCTTGCGGCGCGAAGAGCTTGGTGATCCGGAAGCTCTGCGCGGGCCCCGTCTCGGGTATACGCACCACGGTGACGCCGCGGCGCAGCGTGCCTCGCTCCACGCGGCCGATCACGAGCCGGCCGACGAACTCGTCCCAGCCGAGCGTCACGGCCTGGAACTGCAGCGGTCCCTCCACGTCGACGACCGGAGCGGGCGCCTGCTCCAGGATCAGATCGAGCAGCGGACGCAGATCCCTTCGCTCGGCCTCAGGCGTGAGCGCCGCGGTGCCCTGCTTCGCCGAGGTGTACACGATCGGGAAATCGAGCTGCCGGTCGTCGGCGCCGAGCTCCACGAGCAGGTCGAAGACCTCGTCCACGACCTCGTGCGCGCGCTGCTCGGGTCGGTCGATCTTGTTCACGACGACGATCGGCTTCAGGCCCTGCGCGAGCGCCTTGCCGAGCACGAAACGCGTCTGCGGCATCACGCCCTCGACCGCGTCGACCAGGAGCAGGACCGCGTCGACCATTCCCATCACGCGCTCGACCTCGCCGCCGACATCCGCGTAGCGGGGCGTGTCGACCAGCTGGATCCGCACGCCCTGGTACTCGACCGCGGTGCTCTTGGCGTGGATCGTGATCCCGCGCTCGCGCTCGAGATCCTCGCTGTCCATCGCGCGCTCCTGAACCTCCTGATTGACGCGGAACGTGCCGGTCTGGCGCAGGAGTCCATCGAGAAGCGTCGTCTTGCCGTGATCGACGTGCGCGATGATCGCGAGGTTGCGGATGTCTTTGCGGGGGCCACGCATCGGGGCGGCGAGGCTAAGATGCAATCCGCCGGATGTCCACAGGCCGTATCGCGCGAATCCACATCTATCACGGGATCTCGCAGGAGCTCTCCGAGGCCCTCGCCCGCCCGCTCCGCGCGCGCCTGCCCGATCGCGAGGTGATCGTCTGGGCCCGCGAGGACGAGCTTCGCGCGGGCATCGGCGAGGTCGAGGCGCTGCTCGCGTACCGCCCGCCGCGCGGCCTCTGGGCCGGAGCGACGCGGCTGCGGCTGTTCCAGATGATGGGCGCGGGTGTCGACGCGCTCTTGCCGGCCCCCGATCTGCCTTCGGCAGTGCGAATCGCGAACGCGCGCGGCATCCACGGACCGCAGATGAGCGAGTTCGCGCTCGGAATGATCCTCGCGCTCGCCAAGCGCTTGCCTCGGGCGCTCGAGCAGAGCCGCAATCGGCTCTGGAAGCCCTACGCGGTCGACACCATTTCGGGTCGCACGCTCGGGATCCTGGGGCTGGGTGCGATCGGCTCGGCCGTGGCGGAGAAGGCGAACGCGCTGGGGATGCGCGTGATCGGCACGCAGCGAGAGCCGAAAGCCACCCCTCACGTCGACCGGGTCTTCGCAGGCGACGGGACGCGAGCCGTGCTTCGCGAGTCGGATTTCGTGGTCGTGCTGCTGCCCCTCACGCCCCGGACGCGCGGCTCGCTCGGAGCAGTGGAGCTGGGCTGGCTGCGCCCTAGCGCGTACCTGGTGAACCTGGCCCGGGGCGGAATCGTGGACGAGGACGCGCTCGCGGCGGCGCTTCGTGCCGGACGGCTCGCCGGCGCGGCTCTCGACGTCTTCGCGGAGGAGCCGCTCCCGGCCACGAGCCCGCTCTGGAGCGCGCCGAACACGATCCTTTCGCCGCACGTCTCGGGCCTGGGCCCGGGCTACATGGACCGACTCACGGAGATCTTCGCCGAGAACCTGCAGCGCATCGAAACGGGCCGGCCGCTTCGCAACGAAGTCGACCGCGCGCGCGGCTACTGATCCGACAGAGAGGGAGAACGTCATGAGGTTGGCCGGAAAGCGCGCGATCGTCACGGGAGCCGCGAGCGGAATCGGGCGCGCGAGCGCGATCCTGTTCGCCTCGGAGGGAGCGAGCGTGCTCGCGGTCGACCTTGCCGAGGAGGGGCTCGAGGGGACCCGCCGGGAGATCGAGAGGCTGGGCGCGAAGTGCCTGATCCGCCGCGCCGACGCATCGGACGAGGACGTCGTGCGCGAGCTCGTCGCGGCGGCGAAGCGAGACCTCGGCGGGCTCGAGGTCTGCTACGCGAACGCAGGGATCAGCGGCGGGTTCGTTCCGCTGCTCGAGCTCACGGCCGGCGACTGGGAGCGGGTCCTGCGCGTGAACCTGATCGGCCCGTTCCTCGCGATCAAGCACGCCGCGCCGCTGATGCGCGACGCCGGCGGCGGATCGATCGTGTGCACCGCGTCGGTCGCGGGACTGCGCTCCGGAGCCGGCGGCTCCGCGTACAGCGCCAGCAAAGCGGGGGTGATCAGCCTGGTGCAAACGGCGGCGAACCAGCTCTCGGGAAGCAACGTGCGCGTGAACGCGATCTGTCCCGGCCTGATCGAAACCGGCATGACCCGGCCGATCTTCGAGCTCGCGCGCGAGCGCGGAAGCGACAAGAAGCTCGGCCAGCTGAACCCCCTGAAGCGCGCCGGGCAGCCGGTCGAGATCGCGCGGATGGCGCTGTTCCTGGCCAGCGACGAAGCGAGCTACGTGAACGGGCAGGCGTTCGCGGTGGACGGCGGGCTCTCGTCGAGTCACCCGTTCGTGCCGGGGCGGATCGCGTGAGTCGCGGCCGCGCTAGTTTCCCTTGAACTCGACGCCCATGATCACGCGGCCCTTCCCCTGCCATTCCTTCTCGCGCAGCTTGAACTTCTGGATCTTGCCGGTGCCGGTCTTGGGCAGCTCGCCGAACTCGATCGCCTTGGGGCACTTGAATGCGGCGAGGTGCTCGCGCGTGAACGCGATGATCTCCTCGGCGGTCGCGTTCGCGCCCGGGCGCAGCGCCACGAACGCCTTCGGCACCTCTCCCCACTTCTCGTGCGGCATCGAGACGACCGCGCACTCGAGCACTGCGGGGTGCTTCACGACGATGTTCTCGACCTCGATCGTGGAGATGTTCTCGCCGCCCGAGATGATGATGTCCTTGGAGCGGTCGCGAAGCTCGATGTAGCCGTCGGGGTGCACGACGCCCACGTCGCCGGAGTGGAACCAGCCGCCGGCGAACGCCTTCGCGGTGGCCTCGGGGTCGTCGTAGTAGCCGCGCATCACGTTGTTGCCGCGCATCACGACCTCGCCCATGGTCGCGGCGTCGGCGGGCACGTCGTTCATCTCGCCGTCGACCACGCGCAGGTAGATCGCGTGCGGGTACGGCACGCCCTGGCGGGACATCAGCTTCGCGCGCGCCCCCGTCTCGAGCCGCTCCCAGCCGTCCTGCATCTCGCAGACGACGTGCGGACCGTAGGTCTCGGTCAGCCCGTACAAGTGCGTGATCCGGACGCCGAGCTTCTCCATCTGCTCTAGCAGCGTCGGCGACGGCGGCGCTCCGCCCGTGCATGTGTGGAGCGGTGGGTCGAAGCGTCTTCCCTGCGCGGCCGGATCCGACGCGAGCATGAGCAGCACGGTCGGCGCGCCGTTCAGGTGCGTGATGCCCTCGTCGTCGATCAGCCGGAAGATCTCCGGCGGATCGACCTTGCGCAGGCAGACGTGCTTGCCGGCCGCGCCGGTGAACGCCCAGGCCATGCACCAGCCGTTGCAGTGGAACATCGGCACGGTCCAGATCAGCGTCGAGCGGCGGTCGAGCCCCAGCACCCCGATCTGGGAGAGCGCGTTCAGGTACGCGCCGCGATGCGTGTACATCACTCCCTTGGGCTGGCCCGTCGTGCCCGAGGTGTAGTTGATCGAGATCACGCTCTCCTCGTCGGAGACCGTGTTCGAGATCGGCAGCACCGGCGCGTCCCTCGCGAACTCGTCCCAGGCGAGCTTGCCCGGCCGCGCGGGCGCGAATTCGTCGGGAATCTCGACGACCGTCCGCAGCGCCCGCCGCGCGGGAAGGATCGCGTCGAGCGGCGGCGCGAGCTCCGGATCGACGAGCAGGATCTTGGCGCCGCAGTGGTCGAGGATGTAGGCGATCTCGGCCGGCGCGAGCCGCGTGTTGATCGAGACCAGCGGCGCGCCGAGCAGCGGCATGGCGAAGTGCGCGAGCAGGTGGGCGGGCGTGTTCGGCGCCAGGATCGCGACGCGATCGCCCGCGACCACGCCCGCGCGGCGCAGTGCGCCCGCCATTCGCCCGGTCTCGAGCGCGAGCTGCGCGTAGCTCCAGCGCAGCTTGCCGTGTACGACCGCTTCGCGGTCCGGGAAGACGCGCGCCGTGCGCATCAGCATGACGAGCGGCGTGAGCGCATCGCTTGACACGTTCGCGTCCGGCTGTGTCGGCATCACTTCTCTCCCTGATTCAGACCTTGTAGCGCTCCGCGTCCGCGTACTTCCCTTCCAGTCCGACGATCCCGGTGAACTCGGCGAAGCTCGTCTTCGCGCTCGCGTCGTCCGCGGAGACTCCCGTCCTCACCAGCGCTTCGAAGGCCCGCTCCATCGCGCGCGACGCCGCCAGCAGGCCGGTGAGCGGGTAGACGACGTACTCGAAGCCGAGCTCGCGAAGCTCGGAACGGCGGAGGATCGGCGTCTTTCCGCCCTCGACCATGTTCGCCATCAGCGGGCCGGGAACTTCGCGGCCGATCCTCGCCAGCTCGTCGCGGGACTGCGGCGCCTCGACGAAGATCAGATCCGCACCCGCCTCGCGGTACAGGCGCCCGCGCCGGATCGCCTCGTCGAGACCGAGCGGCGCGCGCGCGTCCGTGCGACCGAGGATCGTGAAGCTCGCGCCCGCGCGGGCATCGGCGGCCGCGCGGATCTTCTGCGCGTGCTCCTCGGCTCGGATCACCTCCTTGCCCTGCATGTGGCCGCAGCGCTTCGGCCAGACCTGGTCCTCGAGCAGCACTCCCGCGGCGCCGAGCGCGATCAGCTCGCGAACCAGCCGCTGCACGTTCAGCGGCCCGCCGTGGCCCGTGTCGCCGTCGACGATCACGGGCACGCGCACCGCGCGCACGATTCGCCGCGCGCAGTCGAGCATCTCCGTCTGTGTGAGCAGCCCGAAGTCCGGCTCGCCGAGCTGCGTTCCCGCCACGGCGAAGCCCGAGACGAAGAGCAGCTCGAAGCCCGCCCGCTCCGCGAGCTTCGCCGAGAGCGCGTCCCAGACACCGACCGAGAGCGTCACGCGAGCCTCCCTGCAAGCTCTCGCACGTCGCGGAGGGTCTCGAGCGACGAGAACGAGTCGATCAGCGCCCGTGCCCGCTGCACACCCAGCGCGGGCTCGAGACAGAGCGCGAGCTTCGCCTCGCGATGTGCGTCGCTCAGCGGGTTTTGCGGATGTCCGCGCGCGATCCTCACGCTCTGCCTCGCGCGCGTGCCGTCGGAGAAGATCAGCTCGACCTCCTCGTCGGCGGAGCGGGTCGCGCGCACGCTGACGCGGCGGAGCAGAGCCTGGACGTCGTCGGCTGCAGCGCGCGCATCGGAGAACGCGTCCAGGCCGGGCCAGCCCGAGAGCCAGGCAATCGCGACGCAGTACTGGAGCGAGAACTTCGCCTCGAGCCCGGTGTGAGGCTCCGGGTAGATCAGGATCGAGAGCCCGAGCGGGTCGCTCGCGCATTCGATCGCGCGCAGCTCGCGGCCTTCATGCTTCTCGCGCAGCGCGAGCACGGCGTCGATCGCGCGGTGCGTGAAGCGGCACGACGGATACGGCTTCAGCTCCACGCCCGGATCGTCGAGCGCGAAGCCGGCGTCGAGCGGCGGCAGCTCGAGCGGACGCGCGCCGCCGTAGAGATCCGCGAGCCCCAGCTCCATCTCGAGCGCGTCGGGACGCGCGGTCACGGAGCGGCGCGCGAGCTCGGCCGCCTCGAGACCCGCGCGCGCGGCCAGTCCCGCGTGCAGCGGCTTGGCGTCGGTGCCGAAGTTCCCGCGCGTTCCCGCCGCCCGCGAGGTCGCGATCCCGAACGCGCGGCGAAGCGCGCCCGCGTCGAGCCCGAGCAGCACGCCCGACGCCGCCGTGGCTCCGAAGACGCCGAGCGTGGACGTCGCGTGCCAGCCGCGCTCGTAGTGCGGCTTTCCGAGCGCCTGTCCGAGCCGCGCCTGGACTTCGAATCCGGCGACGTAAGCGAGCATCAGCTCCGCGCCCGAGCGCCCGAGTGCCTCGGCCAGCGCGAACGCGGCGGGCAGCAGCGGAACCGTCGGGTGACCGTTCATCGCCCAGGAGACGTCGTCGAAATCGAGCGCGTGCGCGGCTGCTCCGTTCACGAGCGCGGCGAGCGCCGGCGAGACGCGCTCTCCGGTTCCCCAGAGACTCGCGCGAGGGTACGAGCCCTGCTCGAGCGCGAAGCCGCGCAGCTCGCGAGTCACGCGCTCGTCGCGCCCGGCGATCGCGCACGCGACCGCGTCGAGCATCGCCGCTCGCGCACTCTCGCGCGCCGACTCGGGCACTTTCTCGAGCGAGAGCCCGCAGGCAAACTCCGCCAGACGCTCGGTCGCACTCATCGCGGCTAGTGGACTCCTCGCTCCGTCGGGGGTCAAGTCGCGCGGGCGGTTCTTCAGGCCCGCTCCTTCTGGCCCAGCACCGTCGCTGCGATCTCGCGCGGGTGCTCGAGCAGGAATTCCGCGCCCGCCGCGAGCAGCTCTTCGCGACCGCGCAGTCCCCAACCGCAGCCGATCGTGCGCGCACCGGCCGCGAGCCCCGTCTCCACGTCGACGGCGCTGTCGCCGACCATCCAGACCTCGGCGGATCGGCGGCCGAGTCGGTCGAGCACGTGCACGAGAACGGCCGGGTCGGGCTTGCGAATCGAGAGCGTGTCACCGCCAAGCACGGCGCCGAAGATCGACTCGAGGCCGAGGCCTTCGATGATGCGATCGAGGAAGCGCACCGGCTTGTTCGAGAGCACGGCCAGGGTCTCGCCGGAGAGCGCGTCCAGACAGTCGGCCATTCCCGGGTAGAGATCGGTCGTGTCGAGACAGCAGCGGTCGTAGTGGGCGCGAAAGCGCTCGTAGTGGGCTTCGAGTCGCTCCGGCGCGCGCTCCGCTTCGGGAAGCGACATCGCGAGCAGCTTCAGCGCGCCGTCGCCGATCCCCGCCTTCACCTGTGGACCCGTGACGGCGGGAAGTCCGGCGTCGTCGAGCGTCCGGTTCAGAGCCGAGGCCAGGTCGCGCCACGTGTCGGCGAGCGTGCCGTCGAAGTCGAAGATCACGACGCGGCCGGACCGGGCTGTCTCCACCGCGCACAGACTAGGACGGCCCTGCTTTGCGCGCGAGATCCCCGATGATACGCTTCGAAAACCTCGGACCGCAGGCCAACGTTCGGTACGGAAAGGGAATTTCCCGCCTGTGATCTTCCCGCTGCGCTTCAAGCTCGCAATCCTGTCGAGCGTCCTTCTGGTGGGCGCGATCGGCACGATCTCGCTGGTCGTGCTGGAGCGGAGCGCGCAGGCGCTGGCCGACGAGGCCGGAAAGCGCGCGGTCGTCCTGGCTCAGCAGCTGGCGCGCAACGCCCGCGAGCCGCTGCTGCTCGAGGACGACCTGCGGCTCTCGCAGCTGCTCGCGACGGTCTCGAACGAGTCGGAGGTCACCGTCACCCGCGTGCTCGACAAGAGCGGACGCGTGATCGCGTCCTCGCGCGACGACGAGGCGGAGATCCGCGATCGCATGACGCGCGAGAAGGAGCTCGCGACCTGGCCGCTCGGCGGAATGCTGATCGTGGCCGCGCGCATGACCTACCGCGACCTCGACATCGGCGAGGCGCAGGTCGTGCTCGACGTGAAGGCGGTCACCGGACGCGCGATCCGCGCCGCGCGGCGTCAGGTGCTGGTCGCCGCGGGGATCCTGCTCGGCATCGGCCTCGTGATCGCGTTCGTCGTGTCGGGAATCCTGAGCCGACCGCTGCGGCAGCTTCGCCTGGCGGTGAACGCGCTCGCGGCCGGCGACCTCTCCGCGCGCGTGCAGCCGACCTCGCGCGACGAGATCGGCGTGCTGGCGCGCGCCTTCAACGAGATGAGCGAGAGCCTGGGAGAGAAGCGCCGGATCGAGACTGCGTTCAGGCGCTACGTCTCCGACCACGTGCTCCGCGAGGTGATCGACTCGCCCGAGTCGATCCATCTGAAGGGCGAGCTCCGCGAGGTCTCGGTCATCTATCTCGACATCCGGAAATTCACGCGACTGACGGGCACCCTCGGACCGAAGCGGACCGTCGCCTTTCTGAACGAGTGCTTCGACCTGATCACGGCTCGGCTGCTCGACCACGGAGCGACCGTCGACAAGTACATCGGCGACGCGATCCTGGCCTACCTGGGCGCGCCGATCGAGACCGACGACCACGCGCAGCGCGCCGTCGCCGCCGCCATCGCCGTCCAGCGAGCGATCAACGAGCGCAATCGGGGCTGCGAGCTAGCGGGGAAGCCGTTCGTGCGGCTCGAGGTCGGGATCGGCATCCACACCGGTCCCGTCGTCGTGGGAAACATCGGCTCCGAGCTGAAGATGGACTACACCGCGATCGGAGAGCCGGTGAACGTCGCGAACCGGATGCAGGCGCTGGCCGGCCCGGGCCAGATCAAGATCACCGGAGAGGTCCGCGGGCGGCTCGGCGAGCTGATCGACGTGAAGCCGGAAGGAACCCGGATGCTCGAGGGGGTCGATCACCCCATCGAGGTCTTCGAAGTCCTGTACTGAGCGGGCACGCCGCGGCGGAGCTTCGCTTCCTGTCGGCGGGTGCGGCTTCCCCTAACATCCGCGCGGTGCCGCGCCTCCGATCCGCCCTCTGCTGCGCCCTGCTTCTCTCGCTCGTCGGATGCGCAGGAGCCTATCTGCGCGGCGAGCAGCTCTACAGCCAGGGCGACGTGGCGGGTGCGCTGGGCGCATGGCGGGACATCCCGCCGTCGAGCTCCGAATACCCGCGCGCGCAGCTGCGACTCGAGACGATCGAGCGCGAGCTCGCGAGCTCGCTTGCGCGCTACGAGAAGCGCGCGGCGTTCTTCGAGGACGAAGGCCGCCTCTCGGAAGCGGTGCTCTACTACCGACTCGCGCTGAAGCTCGACCCCGATCGGCCGCAGACACTCGCGCGAACGCAGTCACTCTACCGGGAGCTGCGGGCGCGAGAGGCTGCGGAGCGCGCGAATCTCGCCGCCGCTCTTGCCGCGGGCAGCCTGCGCGAAGCGAACGACGCGGTGAAGCGGCTTCAGAGACTCGATCCGTTCGATCCCGCGATCCAGATCGAGCTGCGCCAGGTTCGGGCCGAGACGGGCGCGCAGGTGCTGCGCTTCCTGGAGGACGGAAAACGCGCCTACGCCGTCGGCGATCGAGACGGGGCGCGAGGCGCGTTCGAACGCGTGCTCGAGCTCGACGCCGAGAACGAGGCCGCGCTCGGCTATCTCTCCTACATCAAGCGCGACGACGCGCAGGTCGCGGACCAGGCAAAGCCGGTGGAGCCCCACCGGCCCCCCGCGGCCCGCCTGCCGCCGCCGTCCGTCTCGTCGGAAGAGATCATCGCGGAGGGCCGATTCCGCTCCGGGCAGACGGCGGAGGAGATGGGAGATCCGTACCGCGCGATCCGCGAATACCAGATGGCGCTGCGGATCGAGCCTCGGCACGCGGCCGCGAAGCGCCGGCTCTCGACGCTGCGCGCGGAGCTCGCCCCGCGCGTGCCCGCGCTGTACGAGCAGGGCAAGCGCTACTTCCAGGACGAGGATCTCGAGAAGGCCCTCGTGGTGTGGCGAAACGCGCTGCTGATCGCGCCCGACGACGCGCGCACCCGGGAAAACGTGGACCGGGCGGAGCGGATGCTCTCGCGGCTCGAGGAGATCCAGACCCGTGGCCCGTGAGATTCGCGGGTTCGCGCTCGTGCTTCTCGCGGCGGGCAGCCTGGCTTGCGCGAGCACCCGGACGATGATCGCCGAGCGCCTCTTCGCGAGCGACGAGCAGCTCGTCTTCGACCGCAGCTCGCGCCTGCTGCCGCCCGAGGGCCTGCGCATCACCTCGAACCAGGACCGCCAGATCGGGCTGGCGTGGGACCCGGTTCTGGTCGGCGACGTCGCCGGGTACGCGATCCTGCGCGCGAAGGGGAAGTCGGACCAGGCCTACCTGCGAGTCGGCATCACCCGATCGCGCTTCGGCACCGTCTTCATCGACGCCGGCGCGACCGCGGGCGCGCTCGGCGACGGCCAGACCTACGCCTACCGCGTCCACCCCTACGACTCGAAGGGCCGGATCTCACGAAACCACGCCGCGCTGACCGCGACGACGGAGGAGCGCCCCGCCGTGCCCGAGGGTCTGCAGGTCTACTCGAACCTGCCGCGTAGCGCGGTGCTCTCCTGGAAGCCGAGCGAGACGAGCGGCGTTTCGGGCTACGCGATCTACCGCTGCCCGTCGACGGCCGGACCGTGGGAGCGGGTGGTCTTCGTCGAGGGTCGACTCAATACGGTGTACGAGGACACGGTTCCCGGGGACCTGCGCGTGATGTACTACAAGATCAGCGCCGTGAGCCGATTCGGCGGCGAGAGCGATCCGACCGAGAAGCCGATTCGCGCCGTGACGAAGGCCGAGCCGCTGCCGCCGATCGGAGTCGAGGCGAGCGCCTCCGTGCTGGGCCGGGTGGACCTGCGCTGGGCGCCGAACGTCGAGCCGGACCTTTCGGGCTACGAGGTCTGGCGCGCGCTCGCCGATGGGTCCGACTTCGCCGACGAGATGCCGATCGCCCGGGTCCCAGCCGGCACGACGGCGCTGGTGGATACGAGCGTCGGCTGCGGCCAGACCGCGCGCTACCGCGTGCGCGCGACCGACGCCGACGGGCTGGAGAGCCTGCTCTCGGACCCGCTCGCGGTCAGGAGCCAGGACGCGGGGCTGAGGCTGTCCCGGCGGGAAGGCGGGCTGCGGCTCTCCTGGGACCTGCAGAGCACGGAGGGCTTCACGGAGCTGCGCGTCCGCGAGATTCGCAGCGTGCGCCCGGACCGCGAGCTCGCGAGCTCCGAGGTCGGCGGCGAGCTCGCGTTGCCGGAGCTCGAGAGCGGGAAGGAGCTCGCGGTGGTGTTCACGCGAGCGAGCGCGACGGGAGAGACGGAGTCGGCGCCGCCGTGTCGCCTGGTCGTGCCGTGATGCGGGTTCGGCCGCGCTCCGCTGGGGGGCCCACTTGAATCCCGATCGCGCATCCGTAGACTGAGCCACCCATTCCCCGGTAGCTCAGTTGGTAGAGCGGGTGGCTGTTAACCACTAGGTCGGCGGTTCAAGTCCGTCCCGGGGAGCCATCGTCGCGGTCGGGGCGCGCGAGGCTCGAGGGTCAGCATGCGCCTCGCCGAGATCGGCCTCGAAGTGCCCGAGATCCTCTTGCCCGCAGCCGGCGTGGATCTCGCGCGTTGGGCGGTGGTCGCCTGCGACCAGTACACCTCCCAGCCCGAGTACTGGCGGGCCGTCGACCACAGCGTCGGTGATTCGCCGTCCGCGCTGCGTCTGGTGCTGCCCGAGGTCCATCTCGAGGCGCCCGACATCGAGGCGCGGATCGCGGCGATCCAGGCGCGAATGCGCGAGTACCTGGCGCGGGGCGTCTTCGCGAAGCCGCTGCGGGGCTTCGTCGCGGTCGTGCGCAGCACGCCTCATGTCGCGGCGCGCCGCGGGCTGATGGTGGCGCTGGACCTCGAGCGCTACGACTGGCGCCCGGGCGCGCGAGCGCTCGTGCGCCCGACCGAGGCGACCGTCCCCGAGCGCCTGCCCCCGCGCCTGCGCGTTCGAGAAGGTGCGGCGCTCGAGCTACCGCACGTGCTGGTCCTGATCGACGATCCCGGCGAGACCGTGATCGGTCCGGTCTGCGACGCGGCCTCTCGCACGCCTGCGCTCTACGACTTCGAGCTCATGAACGGGGCCGGCCGGATCCGGGGCTTCGCAGTGAGCGAGCCGGCGCGGATCGAAGGCGTGGCGCGCTCGCTCGCGGCGCTGGCCGAGCCCGCGCTTCAGGCCGCGAAATACGGGGCGAGCGACGGCGATCCGTTCCTGTACGCCTCCGGCGACGGCAACCACTCGCTCGCGGCCGCGAAGCTCTTCTGGGACCGCCGCAAGGGCGCGCTCGGCGCAGCGCAGCGCGAGCGGGACCCGGCGCGCTTCGCGCTCGTGGAGCTCGTGAACGTGCACGACCCCGGCCTGCGCTTCGAACCGATCCACCGGATCGTCTTCGACGTCGATCCGGAAGCGCTTCTCGCCGACCTCGACCGGCTTGCCGGCGCCGGCCCGAAGCACGCGCTGCCCTGGCTGGCCTCGACACGGTCCGGTGTCGCAACGCTGCCCGCCGGAGACGAGCCGCTGGCGGTCGCCGCGCTGCAGGGCTTTCTCGACGGCTGGCTCGCGAAGCACCCCGAGGCGCGCATCGACTACATCCACGGCGACGAGGCGCTGGCGGAGCTGGCGGCGGCGCCGCGCAGGATCGGCTTTCGGCTGCCCGCGTTCGAGAAGTCGGCGCTGTTTCCGACGGTCGCGCGGCGCGGCGTCCTGCCGCGAAAGGCGTTCTCGCTCGGCGAGGCGGAGGAGAAGCGCTTCTATCTGGAGGCCCGACGGCTCGGGCCTGCCTCCGACTGAGTCGTCTCTCGCGCGGCGCTCAGGAGCGCGCGCGAATCTGGCTCGCGACGATCCCGCCGCCGAGCAGCGCGAGAAGCACCGAGCTCGGCTCGGGGATCGGATTGCTCGTGCCGATCGGCCCGGCGCCGTCGGCGATCCGGATCCTGGCGAGCGTGAAGTCGCGCCACTCGCGGCGGTCGGGCACGAAGCTCACCGACGTGACCACGCGGTTGATGTCGAGCGTGAGCTGGCCGTGCCTCGCGCCCGCGGCGCTGAACCCGATCGTGAAGTCGCTTCCGACGACCGAGCCCTGATCGACCACGCGCAGGAAGCTGATTCCCGTCGTGGACAGCATGCCGATGTCGATCGAGGTGAGCAGCACCGGAGTCGCGAAGCTGATCGAGAGCACCTCGGGCGCGTCGATCTCGTAGGGGGAATCGATCAGGCATCCGCGGACCGTGATCGGGCAGTTGATGCCGAAGCCGTTGCCTGCGCTCCAGGTCAGATCGCTCCCCGCCGGATTCGCGGAGAACGTGACCGGACCGAACGCGGCGTTGCCAGCGTAGGTCACGGTTCCGGCGTAGCCGGACGCGATGGCGGCACCCGTGAGACCCGTCAGGTCCAGGGTGGCGGCGCCGGCGAGCGGCGCGAGAGAGAGCATCGAGGCGACCAGTGCAGCGCGTACCCGCAACAGCATTCCAACTCCGTCCATGAAATTAGACGTTTACCGGACTTCGTGGGGAAAGAGTAACACCGCGTTCACCAGCCGGTCAAGCAAAATTTCGCCTGCGCACTAGAAGCGGTCCCAAAATAGATGTTGCGCTACGGTGTAGCCAACGCGAGTTCGGGCAGCGGGTGCTGACGCGAGACTCGTCTCCCCTTTCGAAGGGGGAGGTGCGTGGACCTCACGGATCGGGACTGGGAGCGAGTGGCGCCCCTGATTCGCGAACCGAAGC
>VGRW01000020.1 GCA_016875225.1 Deltaproteobacteria bacterium | reverse complement strand
CCCTGCGCGCAGAGCTCCGCGACCAGGCGCAGCGCGCTCGCCAGCCGGCGCTCGCCGATCGCATCGGTGAGCTCGTAGAGCGCCCGCGGCCGCACCTGCCCGACCAGCTCGCCGACCGCATCCACGTCGATGCTCCGGCTCTCTCCTGCATGCAGGCAGAGCTTCTCGATCTCGAGCGAGAGCCGGTCGAGATCCGGGCCCACCAGATCGAAGATCGCGGCGGCCACGCCGCCTCCGCAGCGCAGGCTCCGTTCGGCGAGGCGAGCGTCGATCCAGCGTCGCACGTCGGCCGGTCGGCTCGGTCCGGTACAGTCGATCACCTGCCCGATCTTGGCGATCCGCTTCACCCAACGCTGGCGCTTATCGACGCTCGCCGCCTCGAGCACGAGACAGGTGCTCTCGAGCGGCGCCTCCAGGTACTCGAGCAGCGCGCCCTCGGTGAAGGCCTGCGCACGCTTCTCGCCGATGCCGCGCACGAGCACCAGACGCGTCCGCGCCATCATGGGCAGCGTGCGCGCGGCGCCGACGATCGCGGCCGGCTCGGTCCCCGAGACGGTGAAGTCGAAGCGGTCCTCGTTGAAGTCGCGTGGCGCGTCGGCGAGAGCCCGCTCGCGAAGCTCGGCGAGCGCAGCATCGCGCAAGCTCGCCTCGGGACCCTCGATCAGCACGACCGGGGCGATCGGCGCTCGAGCCCCCGGAGGCTCGGCCCCAGGGGAGGACTTCGATTCAGAACCTCTGGAAGAGCTCATCGTGCACGCGCTCTGCGATCGAACTCGCGACCCGGCGCAGCGCCTGCTCCTTGTTGCTGGCGGAGACCTGCGGATCGGCGCTCGACTGAAAGATCTCGCGGAGACGGAAGTCCGGATGACGATAGACGACCTTCCCGGATTCCCGCTCGCGAACGCTCACGTCGAAGACCACCTCGACGCGCTGCTCGAGAGCGAGGCCCCCGGCCGAGTACGAGTTCGAGCGCACGTCCGCGCTGCGCAGCCGTCCGGTCATGATCAGGTCGGGGCGCACGACCTGGCCCTGGAGCACGGGCTCGAGCCAGGCCCGGCGCGCGAATTCCTCGACCATGGCGTCGGCGACCTGCTGCTCGAAGCCGGGCTCGCGCGAGGCGTTCTCGAAGGCGTAGAGCTCGATCGTGCGCACGCCCGGCCCGAAGGCGGATCTGCCGTCGAGCGGCCGATAGCCGCACGCGGAACTTGCGAGCAGACACGCGATCGACACGGCGATCGCACCGCCCGTTCTGTCCCACCTCGACCGCTCGCGCATCGCGGCGGATTCTAGCGGGAGTCGCGCGCGTCCCGCCCGCCCGGACTCAGGCCTTGCGCTGGGCCGCGCGCCGTTCGAGCTCCTCGCGCAGGAAGTCGCGGTTCTGGCGCACGATCGGCGAAACGCGCGAGTTGAAGTGCTGCCGCGCCTCTTCGAGCTCGGTCGCGAGCGCCTTCGCCGCGTTTCCAGCCTGCGCTGCGGCCGCGAACTTCTGCTCGTTGTAGAGGATCACGTCCGAGACGGCGATGCGCGCGAGTCGCTCGGCGGCCGCGATCTCGGGATCGCTCGAAGGTGCGGGACGCGTCGGCTTCGCCGGCGCGGGCGGCGCGGGCGCTGCGGCGGCCGCAGGCTGCGGAGCCGCGACGGCTACGGGCGCCGGCTTCAGCGGCGCCTCGACCGGCTTGGCGCCGATGCCGAGCCGCTCCAGAACGGCGGCCAGGCCCGCGGGCAGATCCGCGGGCTCGAGCATCGCGTCGGCTTCGAAGCCGGACACGGGCGGCTCCGAGGCCACCGCGACCTGGACCAGCTTCGGAGCCTCGGGAGTGCCGGATCGCCGCACGATCTCGCACAGCTTCTCGGCCGAGAACGACGGAAGCCCGGCGCCGAGCAGCGCGAGCTTGGGCGGGCTCCGGAAGATCGCGAGCAGCGCGTCTGCACCATCCTCGACGATTTCCGACGAGATGCGCCAGCGCGCGCAGAGATCGGCGATGCCTTTCGCGAGCTCCGCATCCGGCTCCGCGATCAGCGCGTGCGCGATCGGGGGCTGCGGTTTCGGGGGCGCAGGTGGTGCCGCCGGCGCGGGCGCGGCCGGCGCAGCGACCGGACTCGGCCGGGACTCGGCGGGGGTGAGCGGTCCTGCCGCATCGGGCGCCTGGACGCGGAACACCGTCTGGCACTGGCTGCAGCGGATGCGCGCGCCCTGCGGGCCGAGCTTCTCCCGCGCGAGTCGGAAACGTGTCTGACACTGGGGGCAGGCTGCGATCAAGCGCGACTCCTCGGTGCGCAAGTCCCAAGCGAATACGCCGCACCTATCGGACGCGGAGCCGAGGCGCTTTACGCACGGCCGGTGAGCGCGCTCTCGACTTCCTCCAGGAACCTCTGCTGGTCGCGCTCGCTGGCACCCTGGGGAGCGGGGCGGGCCACGACCGCAAAGCCGGGCGCAGCGACGCGCTCGCCCGACCGCGCGACGATGATCACGCGCGCCCGCGGGGCGATGCCGAGCACCCGTCCGGCGAAGCGCCGCCAGCCCAGCCCTCGGTGCGCCTCGAACGGATCGTCGATCATGCTTCCGACGATCAGAGCGGGCGTCTCTCCGCTGGCGAGATACTGCTTGAAGCGCTTCAGCGCGTCCGCCGCGCTCTGAAAGATGTGGATGCGCGTGCCGTCGGATTGCAGGCCGCGCTTCAGGCGTTCGAGCACGGGAAGCTCGGCATCGACACAGATCAGCGAGGACGGGCGCGCAGTCGGCGCCGAGACCGGCGAGCAGACCGCCTCGGGAGGTGTCGCGCGCTCGAGCTCGCGTGCGCTCGCCGCTGCGCTCGAGCTCTCGTCCTCGAGCCTCGCGCCCTCGAGCGCGAGGAAATCGGAGGAGAGGGGGCTGCGCAGGATCACGCCCGCCGGCCCGCGCCACGAAAGCGTGGGGTCGGCGAGCGGCTCGAACGTGAAGTCACCATCGGTCCATTCGAAGATGCGCAGGGTCGCGTGGACGGCCGCCTCCCAGAGCGCCGCCTCCACGAGATCCGAAGGCGCATCCTGCGCCAGACCGGCTCGCTTCAGGATGGGCTCGCGCTCGAGATCCCCCGAGCCGAGCGCCACCCGCACGATGCTGCCGGAGCGCACGCCCAGCCACGCCACGCCGCCGCGCTCGGAGCAAATCTCCAGCGCCCCTGTCTTGCGAGACATGGCGATCACCTGCAGCAGCTCGGGCAGGCTCAGATCGGAGAGATTCCCGGCAAGGCTCATCCCCGACTATCGATCGGATCGGACGGGCGGCGACCTTACGCCCGCTGCGGAATCGGCAGCTCCTCGCCATCCACGTCGACCCACGAGACGTTCACCGAGATACCCCAGCTGTGCGCACCGGGCACCACCTCCGAGAGCGCCGCCAGAAGCGCCCGTTCCTTGCTCGCACCCTGCGGAAGCACCAGGTGCAGCCCCGCCTCGGTCTGGTTCTCGGCCAGTCCGTGGACGAGGCCTCGAAGCAGGGGCACGGCCTCCTGGCAGAAGTCGACGGAGCCCGGACACGCCAGCAGCGCCACCGGGCTGCGCATCATCAGCAGCTTCGCCGCGGCGCTGCGCATCGCGCGGAGCACCGGGCGGCCGCCGCGCGCGGTCTGCGCGCCGGCGCCGACGAGCAGAATTCGCGCGGGTGAGAGCGGTCGATCGCCGGGAAGCAGAACGGCCTCGCCGAGCTGACCGGTGACGTAGCCGCTCCGGAGGTGCTTCGAGATCAGCCCGCAGAGGCGCCAGTCGACCAGGCCGGCGTCGCCGCGAAGCGGGCGCTCGTCCTCCGGGACCAGAGCCAGGATCGTGTTCGCGGGCGCCTCGGCGACCGAGCCGGGAAAGAGCGAGAGCTCCAGCCGACTCACGCGCGCGACTCTCGCGCGCCGTGAACCTGCCGCGCGATCACGTCGAGCACGCCGTTCACGAACGCCGGCGAGCGCTCGCCGCCGAAGCGGCGCGCGATCTCGACCGCCTCGTCGATCACGACCTCCGGCGGAGTCTCGGGCTCGTGGAGCAGCTCGTAGGTCGCGATGCGCAGCACGGCGCGGTCGACGGCGGCCAGGCGCTCGACCTTCCAATTCTCGCTCGCGCGGCCGATCGCCAGGTCGATGTCCTTTCGGTTGCGCGCGACGCCGACGGCCAGCTCGAGCGCGCGCACGTGCGTGCGACGCGGCAGCTTGAACTCCTCGCAGACCTCCTCGAACGCGCTTCGCGCGGCCTCGACTTCGAGCTCCGGGTGGACGTGGTCGGCCGCGAAGAGCACCTGCAGGGCTGCCTCGCGCGCCATGCGCCGCGGACCGTGCGTGCCCACGCCTAGCTCCTTCCGCCCAGCGCTCGACCCAGGCTCACCAGCTCGACCGCGACCTCGGCCGCTTCCGCGCCCTTGTTGCAGCCGGCTTCGCCGGGCTTCACCGCGCGCACGAGCGCCTGCTCGACCGTCTCGGTGGTGAGGACGCAGAACGCGATCGGCACGTTCTCGGAGAGCGCGACCCGGCCGACGCCGTCGGTCACACCCTGGCAGACGTACTCGAAATGGGGTGTGTCGCCCCTCACGACCACGCCGATCGCAACCAGAGCGTCGTAGCGTCCGCTGCGCGCGGCGCGCTGCGCGGTCCATGGGATCTCGAACGCGCCGGGCACCCAGAGCACGTCGACGCCATCGCTGCCGAGCTCGGCGAGCCGCGCCAGGCAGCCCTCGAGCAGGCGCAAGGTGATCAGGTGGTTGAAGCGCGCGACGATCACGCCGACGCGGACGCCGCGTCCATCCAGGCGTGTCTCGAGCGTTTGCATCATGGCCTTTCTACCACTCCGCGAGGCAGTAGAGATCCGGCCCGACTCGGCGCGCGCTGAAGCGCTTCGGGCGCAGCGCCTCGGAGAGCCGGCCGACCCCCAGGCCGGCCAGCACCGCGCGGCCGTCGGCCCCAATAAGTAACGGAGCGAGAAAGAAATGCATACGGTCGACCAGCCCGGCGCGAAGCAGCGCGGCCGCGAGTCCTCCGCCGCCCTCGACCAGGCACTCGTTCACGCCGAGCCGGCCGAGCTCCCGCCAGGCAGCACCGAGGTCGAGGTGGCCGCCGCTCCGGCGCACGTCGATCGTACGTGCTCCGGCGCGTTCGAGCCGTGCGCGCCGGCGAGCCGGCGCATCGCGAGCGCAGAGGATCCAGGCGCTCTCCGGCCGCTCCACGTCCAAGATGCGCGCCTGCGGCGGCGTGCGAAGGCGCGAGTCGACGACCACCCGAAGCGGGCGGTGGACCACGCCCCCTGCCCGCCGCGCGGCGAGCTCCGGGTCGTCGGCCAGGAGTGTTTCCGAGCCGACCACGATCGCGTCGGTGCGCGCGCGCAGGCGCTGCACGAGGGCGCGCGAGGCCCCGGAGCTGATCCAGCGCGACTCGCCGCTCGCGGTCGCGATCCGACCGTCCAGGCTCGCGGCGAGCTTCAGGCTCGTGAAGGGTCGGCCGCGAAGCACGCGCGAGACGAAGCCCTCGTGGTGGCGCGCGCACGCGTCGGCGAGTACGCCGGCGCTCACGTCGATTCCGGCGCGCGCCAGCGCCCGGATGCTCGCGCCGCGCGTGCGCGGATCGGGATCGACCAGCCCGATCACGACTCGCCTGGGGCGTGCCGCGATCACGGCCTCGACACACGGCGGTGTGCGCCCCCAGTGCGCGCACGGCTCGAGCGTGACGTAGAGCGTGGCGCCGCGCGCGGCGGAGCCTGCGCGGGCGAGCGCGATCGCCTCCGCATGCGCCTCGAGGCCCCGCGTCGCGCCCCGCGCGATCACGCGGCCGCCCCGGACCACGAGCGCCCCTACCGTCGGATTGGGCGCGGTTCGCAGGCGCGCGCGCGCGGCGACCGCGAGCGCCTCGCGCATGAAGCGCTCGTCCGCATCGGCGCTAATTGCCGTCCTCGGGATTGAGCTCGCCCATCGCCCTGCGGAAGTCCTCGATGGTGCGGAAGTTCAGGTACACCGACATGAAGCGCAGCCAGGCCACCGGGTCGAGCACGCGCAGCTCCGCCTGCACCTCGTCGCCGATCTTCGTGCTCGGGATCTCGCGCTCGCCCGAATCGAGCACGAAACGCTCGATCCGGACCACCGCCTGCTCGATCGCGTCGGCCGAGACGGGCCGCTTCTGACACGCCTTCTGCATTCCCGTGATGATCTTCAGGCGGTCGAAGAGCTCGCGGCGGCCATCGGTCTTCACCACCATCGGCAGCAGATCCTCGATGCGCTCGTAGGTCGTGAAGCGGCGCTGGCACTCGGAGCACTCGCGGCGGCGCCGCTTCACCGGCGTGTCGCGCTGGTTCCGGGCGTCGATCACCTTGGTGTCGGGGTGATCACAGAACGGGCAACGCATCGGCCCCTCGTCCCGTCAGGCCGGCGGCTGGTACGGCAGCGGGAAGCGCCGCCCGAGCTCCGCCACGCGCCCGAGGATCCGCGCGGCGAGCGCCTCGTCCTCGGGCCGCTCGAGCACGTCGGCGATCCAGCCGCCGATCTCGCGCATCTCCGGCTCGCGCATGCCTCGCGTGGTGACCGCGGGCGTGCCGACCCGGAGGCCGCTGGTGATCCAGGGCGAGCGCTTCTCGCCCGGCACCGTGCTCTTCGAGGTCGTGATGCCCGCGCGGTCCAGCGCGTCCTGCGCCTTCTTGCCGGTGATGTTGCGCTCGCTGAAGTCGATCACGAAGAGATGGTTGTCGGTGCCGCCCGAGACCAGCGTGAAGCCGCGCGCGAGCAGCGCTTCGGCGAGCGCCTGCGCATTGCGCACGATCTGCGCGGCGTAGTCCTTGAACTCCGGGCGCAGCGCCTCGGCGAAGGCCACCGCCTTGGCCGCGATCACGTGCTCGAGCGGGCCGCCCTGCGTCTGCGGGAAGACGGCCTTGTCGATCGCCTCGGCATGGCCGCGATCGCACAGGACCATGCCGCCACGCGGGCCGCGAAGCGTCTTGTGCGTGGTCGTCGCGACGACCCCGGCGTGTCCGACCGGCGAGGGGTGCACGCCCGCCGCGACCAGCCCCGCGATGTGCGCGATGTCCGCGAAGAGCACCGCGCCGACCTCGCGCGCGATCGCGCCGAAGGCCGCGAAGTCGATCGTGCGCGAGTAGGCGCTGTAGCCGGTCTGGATCAGCTTGGGCCGGTGCTCGCGCGCGAGCCGCCGCACCTGGTCGTAGTCGATGCGCTGGTCCGCGCCCACGACGCCGTAGCGCACGAACTCGAAGAAGCGGCCCGAGAAGTTCACCGGCGAGCCGTGCGTGAGGTGCCCGCCGTGCGAGAGCTCCATGCCCAGGATCCGGTCGCCGGGCTCGAGCAGCGCGAAGTACGCCGCCATGTTCGCGTTCGAGCCGGAGTGCGGCTGGACGTTCGCGTGCTCGGATCCGAACAGGCGCTTGGCGCGCTCGATCGCGATCGACTCGGCCTCGTCCACGAACTCGCAGCCGCCGTAGTAGCGCTTGCCCGGGTAGCCCTCGGCGTACTTGTTGGTGAGCGCGGTGCCCATCGCCTCGAGCACCGCGGGCGAGGTGAAGTTCTCGCTCGCGATCAGCTCGATCCCCGACTGCTGGCGCTCCACCTCGCGCGCGATCACCGCGGCGATCTCCGGATCCGAATGCAGAAGCTTCACGTTTCCCCCTACGGCTCCGCGTCCCAGCGCGCGATCGCGAGCGTGCCGTTCGTCCCGCCGAAGCCGAACGAGTTCGAGATCGCCACGCGCACCGGAGCCTCGCGCATGACGTTGGGCACGTAGTCGAGATCGCACTCGGGGTCGGGGTCGGTGTAGTTGATCGTCGGCGGGATCTTGCCCTGCGCCACGGTCAGCGCGCAGAAGATCGCCTCGATTCCGCCTGCTCCTCCGAGCGCGTGTCCGGTCATCGACTTCGTCGAGGATACCGCGAGCTTTGCCGCGTGAGCTCCGAAGACCTGCCGGATCGCGTGGCTCTCGATCTTGTCGTTCAGCTCGGTGCTGGTGCCGTGCGCGTTCACGTACGCGACGTCCTCGGGCCGAAGCCCCGCGTCGCGAAGCGCCGCTCGCATCGAGAGCTGCGCGCCGATCCCGTCTTCGGGCGGCGCGGTCATGTGGTTCGCGTCTCCGGACATTCCGTAGCCGACGACCTCGGCGTGGATCCGCGCGCCGCGCGCGAGCGCGTGCGCAAGGCTCTCGAGCACGACGACGCCCGCCGCCTCGGCGATCACGAAGCCGTCCCGGCCGCGGTCGAACGGGCGGCTGGCGCGCTGCGGATCGTCGTTTCGTGTCGAGAGCGCGCGCATGCTCGCGAAGCCCGCGAGTCCGAGCCGATTCACCGGCGCCTCGACGCCGCCCGCGATCATCACGTCCGCCTCGCCGCGCTGGATGATCCGGAAGGCGTCGCCGATCGCGTGCGTGCCCGTGGTGCAGGCCGTGACCACGCATGTGTTCGGGCCGCGCGCGCCGTAGCGCATCGAGACGATGCCCGAGGCCATGTTCGCGATCGTGTAGGGCACGAAGAACGGCGAGACCCGGCGCGGGCCGCGCGTCACCAGCGTCTCGCAGTCCTCGAGCATGGTCGCGAGCCCCGCGATTCCCGAGCCGATCAGCACGCCGGTCCGCTCGCAGCGCTCGGGTGGCACCACCCAGCCCGAGTCGGTCATCGCCTCGACGGCGGCCGCCATCGAGAACTGCAGGAACGGGTCGTATCGGCGCGCGTCCTTCTTCTCGAGCACGCTCTCGGGATCGAAGCCGCGGATCTGCCCGCCGAAGCGGACGGCCAGGTCGTCGACCTGGAAGCCCTCGAGCGGGCGGATGCCGGATACGCCCTTCAGAAGCGCGCTCCAGCTGGTCGGAACGTCGTTTCCGAGCGGATTCAGCGTTCCCATCCCCGTGATCACCACGCGGTTCAGATCGATCGTGCGCGAGGTGAGGCGCGGCATCGGCCTAGTCGTCCCGCTCCGCCGTGCGCTCCTCCACGTAGCTGATCGCGTCGCCGATGTTCTGCATGCGCTCGGCGTCCTCGTCCGGGATCTCGAGCCCGAACTCCTCCTCGATCGCCATCACCAGCTCGACGATGTCGAGCGAGTCGGCGCCGAGATCGTCGATGAACGACGCCTCGGGAACGACCTCCTCGGCGGCGACGCCGAGCTGCTCGATGATGATCTCCCGGATCTTGTCCTCGACCGCCATATCAGTCCAGCCCCCCGTTCACGTGGATTACCTGGCCGGTGATGTAGGCCGCCGCGTCACTCGCCAGGAAGTGGACGACGGCGGCGATCTCGGCGACCGAGCCGAGCCGGCCGAGCGGAATGCGTTCCAGCAGCGCGGACCGCACCTGCTCGGAAAGCTCGCTCGTCATGTCGGTTTCGATGAAGCCCGGAGCCACCGCGTTCACGGTGATCGCACGGCTGCCGATCTCGCGCGCGAGCGAGCGCGTGAGCGCCTCGAGCCCGCCCTTGCTCGCGGCGTAGTTGGTCTGGCCGGCGTTGCCCATCTCGGCGACCACCGACGAGAGATTGATGATCCGGCCGGCCCTGCGCTTCATCATCGGCCGCACCACCGCGCGACACACGCTCCACGCGCCGCGCAGATTCGTGGCCAGCACCGCGTCGAAGTCCTCCGGCTTCATGCGCAGGATCAGCTGATCGCGCGTGATGCCCGCGTTGTTGACCGCGATGTCGAGGCGATCGTGCTCCTGCACGACCTTCGCCACGAGCGCCTCGACGGCCTCGTGGTTCGAGACGTCGCAGAGGCTCCCGCGGGCGCGGCCGCCTGCCTCGGCGATCGCCTTCTCGGTCTCGGCCGCGGCGGCCGGATTCGAAACGTAGGTGAACTCGACGATCGCGCCGGCGCGCGCGAGCTCGCTCGCGATCGCGCGGCCGATGCCGCGCGAGCCGCCGGTCACGAGCGCGACCCTGCCGGCGAGCGAGAGATCGGTCATGCGCAGGCCTCAGCAGCGCGCGCGAGCGCCGGATCGAGATCCTCGAGCTTCTCCACGTTCGCGCGCGCGAAGCTGCGGTCGATCTTCGCGGCGAGCCCCGAGAGCACCTTTCCCGGACCGACCTCGAGTTCGAGCTTCGCACCGGCGGACATCAGCCGCTTCACGCAATCGACCCAGCGCACCGGCGCGCAGACCTGCTCGCGAAGCCTCGAGCGCGCGGTCGCCGCGTCCGCGTAGGGCTCGGCATCGACGTTGGAGACCACCGGAATCCGCAGCGCGGAGAAGCGCGCGGCCTCGAGCTCGGGCGCGAGCTTCTCCATCGCGGGCGCCATCAGCTCGCAGTGGAATGGCGCCGAGACGTCGAGCGCGACCACCCGCTTGGCACCGGCGGCCGTCATTCGCTCGCAGGCCGTCGACACCGCCGCGTGTCGGCCCGCGATCACGGTCTGGACCGGGGAATTGAAGTTCGCGGGCGCGACCACGCCGTCCACCTCGGCGCAGATCCGCGCGACCTCGGCCGGGTCCAGACCCACGACCGCGGCCATTGCGCCCTCGCCTGCGGGAACCGCTTCCTGCATCAGCGCCCCGCGCCGTCGCACCAGCCGGATCGCGTCCGCCAGCGGAAGCCCGCCCGAAGCGACCAGCGCCGAATACTCACCAAGGCTGTGCCCCGCGAAGAGCAGAGGCTGGCAGGGCAGGCGCGGCTCCACGACGCGCCAGATCGCGATCGACGCGGCGAGGATCGCGGGCTGCGTGATCTCGGTGCGGGCGAGCTCCGATTCCGGCCCGCTCTCGAGCAGCTGGCGCAGCCCGCCGCCGAAGGCCGCGTCGGCTTCGTCGATGGCGGCGCGCGCCTCGGCGTGCGCCCGCACGAAGTCCATCGCCATGCCGATGGCCTGTGACCCTTGCCCCGGGAAGACGACGGCCAGCATCCGCGCAGCTCGGGCCTGGACGGACCAGGCCTAAACCTCTTCCTCCGCCGCGACCTCGACGATCTGCCGGTCGCGGTAGTGACCGCACTCCTTGCAGACGCGGTGCGGCAGCTTCACGGCCCCGCACTTCGAGCAGGTCGAGCGCGCGGGCTCGCCGAGCGCGTCGTGTGCGCGCCGCTGGCGGGTCTGCGACTTGGACATCTTCTTCTTCGGTACGGCCATGAATCGATCTCCTACGTGCCCCTGCGGACCTTCTTCCCGGATTCCTCGAGCAGCCGGCCAAGGCCGGCGAAGGGCCGAGTCGTTTGGCGAGTCTCGCACGAGCAGACCTGCCGACTCCGCACTGCTCCGCAGATCGGACACAGCCCGGCGCAGTCCTCCGAACAGAGCGGCTGCACCGGCCAGGCGAGCGCCACGATCTCCTGAATGACGGGGGCGAAGTCTAGCTCGTCACCCGCATATCGCCCGAGCTCCAGGTCCTCCGCGTCCAGCTCGATTCCACCCTCTGGAATCGACGCGGGATTCTGCGCGGGCTCGAGCAGGAGTTCCAGCGGCTCCGAGAACGCGATCGCGATCGGCTCGCCGCAGCGGGAGCAGAGAAACCGCCCGGTGCCTGTGATCCTGCCGCGAAAGAGCAGCCGCATTCCCAGGCGGTAGGCCTCGACCTCGGCCACGAACGGCTCGACCAGCTCGGCCTCGCGGTCCCGGAAGGCCGTGCGCATGCCCTCCCAGAAAGCGGCGTCGGAGACGAGTTGGAACGGCCGCGGGGTCTCGTCGATGCTCTGGATCCGGATGTGGAGCCCGGCCATGCGGAAATCCCCCGCCCCGACGCGAACTTGTCGCAGGTCCGACGAGCTTCCGGGACGATTACGCCTCGCCTCCGGGCTTGTCAACGCGCGCCTGCGGCTGCGCGGGACTTCGCGTAGATTCCCGGCCCATGACGGTGGTCACCCGCTACGCTCCGAGCCCGACCGGCGCGCTCCACATCGGCGGCGCGCGCACGGCGCTGTTCAGCTGGGCGTTCGCGCGCCACCACGGCGGCCGTTTCCTGCTGCGCATCGAGGACACCGACCGCGAGCGCTCGACGCTCGAGTCCGAAAAGCTCGTGCTCGAGGCGCTGGCCTGGATCGGCCTGGACTGGGATCCGGTGCCCGGGTTCGCCGGGAACCCGCGCCAGTCCGAGCGCGGCGCTCGCTACCGCGAGGCGGTCGACGAGCTGCTCGCGAACGGCCACGCCTACCGCTGTACCTGCAGCGAGGCGGACGTCGAGGCGATGCGCGAGCGCGCGAAGGCGCAGGGCGCGAAGCCCCGCTACGACCGAAGCTGCCGCAGCCGGAACATCGGCGCCGACAGCGCCAGGCCCTTCTGCGTGCGGCTTCGCGTGCCCGACGTCGGCGGCCTCACGCGCTGGGACGACCTGATCTCGGGCCCCGCCGGCGAAGATGCGAGCGAGCTCGACGACTTCGTGATCGCACGGAGCGACGGGTCCGCGATCTACCACTTCGCGGTCGTCGTGGACGACCACGACATGGGCATCACGCACGTGATCCGCGGCCGCGAGCACATGACCAGCACGCCGCGGCAGCTGCTGCTCTACCAGGCGCTCGGCTGGGAAGCCCCGCTCTTCGCGCACGTGCCGCTCCTGGTCGAGCCGGGCGGGAAGAAGCTCTCCAAACGACAGGATTCTGTCTCGGTCCAGAGCTACCGCGACCGCGGCTTCACGCCCGAAGCGGTGCTGAACTACATCGCGCGCCTGGGCTGGTCGCACGGGGATCTGGAGATCTTCTCTCAGAAGGACCTCGTCGAGCTCTTCACGCTGGAGGGCGTGGGCTCGTCGCCTTCCCAGGTTCACGACGACAAGCTGCTCTGGCTCTCGCAGCACTACATCAAGACGCTCCCGCGCGAGGTGCTGCTCGGCCACCTGCAGCGCTTCCTCGACGCCGAGGCCGGCGCGCCCGTGACGGTCGACGAGGGGCTGCGAAGACTCGTCGACCTGCTGCGCGAGCGGAGCAAGACGCTGGTCGAGATGGCGCAGCTCGCGCGCTTCTATTTCGTGCACGAGCTCACGCGCGACGCGAAGGCCAGCGCGAAGTTCCTGCGCCCCGAGATCACAGCGGCGCTCGGCGAGCTTCGCGCGGCGCTCGCGGAAGTTCCGAGCTGGGAGCGCGGCGCGCTCGAGTCGGCCTTCCACGCCGTGATCGAGAAGCACGGCCTGCAGCTCGGCGCGCTCGCACAGCCGGTGCGCGTCGCGATTACGGGAGGGACCGTGAGCCCGCCGATCTTCGAGACGCTGGAGGTGCTCGGCCACGAGCGCTCGATCGCCCGCCTGGCCGACGCTCTCGCGGCGATCCATTGAGCCCGGGCAATCGCCCGGTATATTGCGAGCCGGCTCTGGCGGATCGTCTAACGGCAGGACGACGGGTTCTGGCCCCGTTAATCTAGGTTCGAATCCTAGTCCGCCAACCACGGCGCCCCGTCGGCGCCCCATCGAATAGGCCCCGCGGGGCCGGCGTCGTAACGATCGGCGACACGCACCCACCCGGGTCCGCGAGCCCGCAGAAGGCGCAAGCCGGACGCGGTAGGCCGGTCAGACTCCCACCCTCCTTACCGGTCGAAGCTCGCGGGCCCCCCGGGTACGGTCTTCCGATCTGACTCTCCCTCCAAAACACGAGAGCGGGAGATCCGGGGTTCATCCCGGGTCTCCCGCTTCTTGTGTTTCAAGGGTCCGTGCCGCGGAGGGCGTCGGGTCAGTAGCCCGAGGAGACCGCGACGCACTGCCCGAGCGGCCGCACGAACGCGAACTTCGCCGCGGGCACGACCATCATCGAGGCGAACTGCGGTGTGTCCTTGTTCACGACCGGCAGCCAGATCGGGGCGAAGGCGACCAGGCTCCCCGCACCGACGAGCATGGTCGCGAACGAGAGCGGCCGCATCACGAGCGCGTCGAAAACCTTCGGGTACGCGCAGTCGTCGAGCGAATCCTCGTAGCCGACGGCGCCCGCGTGGCTCGGAACCAGCCCGAGAGCGGCGACGAGTGCAACGGCTGCGAACGTAGAGCGGATCAGTTTGCGCATGGGGTCCTCCTGCGTCACCGACCCGATCGGCCTGCAGCCGCGCGCACTTGAACGCCCATTCGGTAGATCGCTTCGAGCTCGAGAGCGGGTCCGAGAACCAGCAGGTCCGCGTCCGCGCCCGCGAGAAGGCTGCCCTTCTTGTCCGAGAGCCCCAGCACCGCGGCTGGGGTGGCGCTGGCCATTCGCAGCGCGGTCGCGAGCGGAATACCCGCCAGCCGGACCGCCGCGCGAACGCAGTCGAGCAGCGTGACGACGCTTCCGGCCAGCGATTCACCGGTCGTCGCGTAGCCCTCGGCGCGAATCTCGGCGTCGAGCCCGCCCATCCGGTACCGGCCCGGGGGAAGCCCCGCGGCGGGAGTCGAGTCCGAGACCAGCGCCACGGCTTCCGGCCCGCGAAGCTCGACCAGCGCGCGCGCGAGCTCCGGGTGCAGGTGGTGGCCGTCGAGGATCACGCTGCCGCGAAGCCGGCGCTCGACCAGGAACGCGCCGACGACGTTCGGCTCGCTGCGCCTGAAACCCGCCTGCGCGTCGAAGGGCCGGCTCGGCCAGTCGCTCGCGTTTCCGACGTGGGTGACGAAGGAGAGGCCGCGCGGGATCGCCTCGCGAAGCTGCGCGAGCGTGGCCAGCGAGTGGCCGGCCGCGACCACCGCGCCGCTCGCGGCGAATTTCGAGATCGCCTCGAGCGCGCCCGCGCGCTCCGGCGCGAGCGTGACCATGCGCAGCGCGGGCCGGGCCGCGGCGATCACCCGCTCGACACGATCCGGTGTCGGATCGCAGAGGTCGGCGCCCGCGTGCGCACCGCGCTTGGGCTCGGCCAGGAACGGGCCCTCGAGGTGGATGCCGAGCACCGGCCCGTCCGCCGCTACGTCTGCGCGCAGCCGCGCGAGCGCTCGCTCCAGGTGCGCGAGCGGAGCGGTCACCAGCGTCGCGAGCAGGCCGGTCGTGCCGGAGCGCAGGTGGTAGGCGGTCGCGCGCGCGCGGGTCGCGGCGTCGGCGTCGTCGTAGCTCGCGCCGTCGCCGCCGTTCACCTGCAGGTCGACGAGGCCCGGCGCGAGCGTCGCATTCTCGTGTCGCACGTCGCCGGCGCGCGGATCGACGCCGGTCTCGATCGACGCGATCCGGCCCGCCTCGCAGCGCACGCGCACGCGCGCCCGCTCGCCCTCCGGCAGCAGCGCGGAGGCGGCCCAGAGCGAGACCGTCACGCGCCCTTCGCCAGCGCGATCATCGCGTCGGTCGCCACGCCGATGCACGCGTCCATGTTCTTGTCGATGTCGAGCTCGGCCGGCCCCGGCCACGGCGCGCGATCCGACACCACGCAGATCGATCCGGCCGAAAGCCCGAACAGCCCCGCCAGCGTCAGCAGGATCCCGCTCTCCATCTCGCAGTTCTGCACCCGCGCGGCGCGCATCTGCGAGATGCTCTCCGCGAGCCCCGGCGGCCGGTACCCCGCAAAGCTCATCGTCCCGATCGTCCCGTCCGCTTCGAGCACGCCGTTCCGCGCGTAGAACGCGTCGAGCGACCAGGTCACGCCGACTGCGTGTCGCACGCCGCGCGCGCGCGCCGCGGCGACGAGCGCCGCCACGACCGACCAGTCCGCCACCGCCGGATACTCCGGCTGCACGTAGCTGCGCGAGGTGCCGTCGTCGCGAACCGCGCCGGTCGTGATCACCAGGTCCCCGAGTCCAAGCTCCGGCTGCAGCCCGCCGCTGTTCCCGACCCGGATCATCCGCCGCACGCCGATCTTCGCCAGCTCCTCGACCAGGATCGCCGTGCTCGGCGCGCCGATCCCCGTCGACGCCGCCGCGAGCCGGACGCCGTCGCGCTCCCCCACGGCCACGCGGTACTCGCGCAGGTTCAGCACCTCGCGCACGTTCGACCACGACTTCGCGATCCGCGCCACGCGCGCCGGATCCCCGCAGAGGAACACGTTCTCGCCGACCGCCCCGCGCCGCAGCCCCGTGATCGGCTGCCCCACCTCGTCGCTCTCGCCCATCGCCCTCCCCTCTTCGCCTCTTCGGCCACCATGCTAGCCGCGCGAAGTCCGGGCTCCAGCGCGCGCGCAGCCGCCGGATCGGCGCCCCTCTGGTTGACGCCCGCCACCACCCCACCTAATCTGCGCGACCTCTGGTCGGTCCCTTCGTCTAGTGGCCTAGGATGTCAGGTTCTCACCCTGGAGACACGGGTTCGACTCCCGTAGGGACCACCAAGACTTACGCGATTCGGTGTCGCTGGGTCCGCTCGGGAATCGCGGCGACGGGGGCGAACCCCGACGCCGCGGGCCGCGGCTAGCCCGCGAGCGGACGCGCGTAGGGCGCGATGTAGGCGAAGGCCATGATCCAGTGGCTGGCGCTGCCGGCGACGACGAAGACGTGGAAGACTTCGTGGTAGGAGAAGACGCGCGGCCAGAGACGCGGGCGCTGCGTGGCATACGCGATCATGCCGACGGTGTAGAGCAGGCCGCCCGCGACGAGCAGCGCGAGGGCCGGGCCCGAGAGCCGGTCCGAGAGCGGCAGCAGCAGGGGAAGCGCGAGCCATCCCTGCAGCACCTGCAGCGACACCGAGCAGGCGTGCCCCAAACGGGGCCAGAAGAGCTTCTGCGCGGCGCCAAGTGCGGCGATGCCCCAGACGGCGGAGAGGGCGACGGTGCGCAGCGCGCCTTCGAGCACGATCACGGCCACCGGGGTGAAGGTGCCGGCGATCAGCAGGAAGATCATGGCGTGATCGAGGCGCTGCAGGCGCTGCTTCCAGAGCGGACGCCACGGCACGGAGTGGTACAGGCTGCTCGCGGTGTAGAGGCCCACGAGGGTCAGCCCGAGGACGAGCAGTGAGGTGCGCGTCGAGAGGTCGCCGGAGCTGTGCATCCACAACAGCGCCGCGCCCGCGATCGACACCAGCGCCGCCGCGCCGTGGAGCAAGCCCCGCACTGGGTTCTGCATGCGGCCGAGAGTCATTCGCGCGCCGGCTTCGGTCACGGCGGTCGAGGCTACGCGAACTGCGCGCCCGCGGGAATCCGAAGTCTGTCGAAGTTGTGTGAATACGAACGCTTCGACCCGGAGATGATCCGAGAACGCCGAGCGGACCCTGTTACGATGGCGAGTGAAGCACCGACGGAGGACTCCTTGGCCCTGTTTCTCTACGACCATCCGTTCAGCCCGTACGCGCAGAAGTGCAAGATCGCGCTGCACGAGAAGGGAGTGCCGTTCGAGGCGGGCATGCCGAACGCGATCGGCAGTGGACAGGCGGACGACGCGTTTCTCGCGGCGAATCCGCGCGCGGAAGTGCCCGCGCTGGTGGTGGACGGCGGCTTCACGCTCTTCGACTCCACGATCATCTGCGAGTTCATCGAGGAGCGCTGGCCGGATCCGGCGCTCCTGCCGAGCGATCCCTTCGCGCGCGCACGGGCGCGCACGCTCGAAGACGTGATGGACACGCAGTACGAGGCGATCACCTGGGCGATGGGCGAGGTCGGCGTGTTCCGGCGCGCTGAGGGCCGCAAGGCCGAAGAGCTGCAGGCGCGCGCGAGAGAGCAGCTCGACGGAATGCACACCTGGCTCGAGCGCCAGCTCGGCGACCGTCCCTGGTTTGGCGGCGACGCCTTCGGCTGGGGCGACCTCGCCGTCATCCCGTTCGTGAACGGCGCTAGCTCCTTCCACGGCCCGGCGAAGGGCTCGAAGCTCGAAGCGTGGCACGCGCGCGCGAACGAGCGGCCGAGCGTGCAGAGATGTGTCGAGGACATCCGCAACGTGAAGATCCCGATGACCGACGTGGCGGCGCTGGTGAAGCAGGGCCTGTTCAAACGCGAGTACCGCGACCACCGGCTGGAGTGGATGATGCGCTCCGGCGGCGCGGAGATCGTGCTCGACGGCATGAAGAACCGCTCGATCCGGTTCTCGTTCGAGTTCAAGTAGGGCGGCGCGATGTCGGAGATCATCTTCCACCACTACTGGACGTCGCCGTTCAGCGAGAAGGTGCGCAACGTCTTCGGCATGAAGGGCATCGCGTGGCGCTCCGTCGAGCAGCCGACCATCCTGCCCAAGCCGCACCTGATCCCGCTGACCGGCGGCTACCGCAAGATCCCCGTGCTGCAGATCGGCGCCGACGTGTACTGCGACAGCCAGCTCATTCTTCGCGAGATCGAGCGGCGCTTCCCCGGCCCGAAATCCGAAGCGAACGGCCTCTCGGCGCCGCTCGGCTTCTGGGCCGATCGCGCCTTCTTTGCGGCGGGAATCCCGCTGATCTTCTCGGCGCTGGAGGACTCGGTCGGCGAGGACTTCAAGAAGGACCGCGAGGCTCTGTCGGGCGCGCCGTTCGACACCGAGCGCATGGCGCGCGCCGTTCCGATCATGCGCGAGCAGTTCCGCGCCCACACCGGCTTCATCGAGGAGCAGCTCGCGAAAAACGGCGACTTCCTCACCGGAACGCCGAGCGTGCTCGACGCGCAGGCCCACATGAACATCTGGTTCCTCACGAGCTTCGTACCGCAGGTGGCGGAGCCGCTGCTCCGCGAGTTCGCACGCGTGCGCGCTTGGGCCGCGCGGATGAAGGCGCTCGGCTACGGCCGGCCCGAGCCGATGGCGCCGGAAGCCGCGATCGCGGTGGCCCTGGCCGCGACGCCGGCGACGCGCGAGCAGGTCGATCCGAACGAGCCCAACAACCTCGTGCCCGGGCAGAGAGTCAGCGTCGTTCCGGACGACTACGGCAAGGACCCGGTCTCGGGCGTGCTGGTCGCGTCCTCGGCTCACGAGATCGCGATCCGCCGCGAGCATCCCGACGTCGCCGAGGTCGTGGTGCACTTCCCGCGCGCCGGGTTCTGGGTCGTTCCCGCGTGATGCCGTCTTCGTGTGACGGGCGTCCTAAACCCGTCCCGCCCGGGCACCGATACTTCGAGGCATGGCGCGATATCTCGTGGCGCTGCTGGCCGTGGTCTGGGTCGGATACGCCGTCTGGGACGCGCGTCCCATCGCGCGGTCGCCGGGGGTGCTCGCGCCCGGCGAGCCGGTCCAGCAGAACCTGACCGAAGGACCACACTGGCGGCTCGGCGGGTACGACGTGCAGGCGCTCGCGCGCTTCGAGCTCGAGGCGCGGGTGCTGTCCGCGGAGCGCTACCGGTTCGACCGCGAGGCGGAGCTCGCGCCGGTGGACCTGGCGCTGGGCTGGGGGCCGATGTCGGCCAACGCCGTGATCGACACACTCGACATCTCGCAGGGCGGGCGCTTCTTCCACTGGTGGAGTCGCGAGCCGATGATCGCGCCGGGCGAGATCTCGCGGCACAGCGCGAACATGCACATGGTTCCGCTCGACGACGACGTGCGCGCGACGCTTCTGGACGCCCGGCGCGGCAACCTGGTGCGGCTCGCCGGTTGGCTGATCGAGGCGCGCGCGAGCGACGGTTGGAAGTGGCGCAGCTCACTCTCCCGCGGAGACTCCGGAGCCGGCGCGTGCGAGCTCGTGCTCGTGGAGCGAGTCGAGCTTGACTAGCCTGATTGCTCACGCCATGGGACGAGTCGGGATTGGAATCGCCGCAGCTCTGCTGCTCTTGCAGGCCGCGCGTCCGGCAGCGGCCGCCGAGCTCCACGTCGCGACGAACGGAGACGATCAAGCGCCGGGAGACGCCGCTGCGCCGTTCCGAACCATCCGCCGCGGCCTCGACGCGGCGCGCGCCGGCGACACCATCTACCTGCACGCGGGAGTGTACGCGGAGGGCGTGAGCACCGAGGACGGGCCGATCCAGGGCGGCACCTCCTGGGCGGACGCGCTCACGATCGCGGCCTGGCCCGGCGACACCGTCGTGCTCCGGCCTCGCAAGGGCACGCCGCGCGTGATCACGCTGGCCCGTCCGGAGGCGAGCTTCATCGTGTTTCGCGGGCTGGTGCTCGACGCGCGCAGTGTGAAGTTCGATGGCGTGAAGATCACCTGGTCGACGTTCGGCCCGAGCAACGCGTCCCACCACATCCGGATCGAGAACTCCGAGGTGATGAACGCGCGCCGCCAGGGAATCCTCGTCGGCGGCCACCACAACGAGTTCCTGCGCCTGCGCGTTCACGACAACGGACGCAGCGACTTCGACCACGGGCTGTACATCACCGGCGCCGACAACCTGATCGACGGTTGCGACGTGTACCGCAACGCCGGCTGGGGCGTGCACGTGTACGACGGCGACGCGAGCGACGCCGATCGCAACGTGGTGCGGAACAGCCGCATCTACGACAACGCGCGGATCGGCCGGCGCGGCGCGGGAGTGATCCTCTCGAGCGGCGAGGAGAACATCGCGCTCAACAACGTGATCTTCGGCAATCGCGTCGGTGTCCAGATCGGGCGAACCGCGCGTCGCGCGCGCGTCTACAACAACACCGTCTTCTCCCAGAAGGGCGCGGGCATCGACGTGAACGACGGCGCGGTCGACACCGAGATCCGCAACAACCTGGTCTTCGCGAATCCATCGGCGATCCTCGACGCGGGCGAGGCCACCGTGATCTCCTCGAATCTCGTGAACGTCGATCCCGGCGTGCTCGACGCCGCCACCTTCGACGTTCGGCTCATGGAGTCGAGCGCGGCGATCGACGCCGGCGAGCCGCTCGACGCGGCGCCGTTCGACCACGACGGAAACCCGCGGCCGCAGGGCGCCGGCTACGACGTCGGTGCGTACGAGCGGCGCTAGCCGCTACTTCGCGGCCGCCCTGCGCCGGACGCCGAGCACGTTCGGGATCGGCCAGGCCGTGGCTCGGGTCTTGCCCGACGCGGTCTCGCTCCCCTCGAAGAGCTCGAGCTCGACGTCGCCGAGCTTCAGGTAGAGCTGCGCCAGGCGCCCGCCTTCGAGGTGCTGCGCCGCGACGATCCCGATTCCGGAAGCGAGCAGCACGCGCACCAGATCCGGCATCGAGTGCTGCGTCTGCGCGTACACGAACAGGATCCGCCCCGCCTCGTCCTCGCCGAGCGCCGCCTCGCTCCACTTCTGGTCCTGCTCGCTCCAGCGGTTCACACCCGGGCGTTTGATCAGCCGCAGGTTCTGCAGCAGCGACGCGTAGTCCTTGCGGATGCTCGCGACGCTCACGCCCGGCTCGTCGAGGTCGAAGATCCGGAACGGCGGGTGCTTCGCCGGGTCGTGCGGGTCGAATGCCGCGACCGACTGGTATGGGTTGATCCGGCTGCTGTCGATCCTCCCGCGGTACTCCATGTACCCCACGTGCGTCGTGTAGTCCTGGCCGAACATCCCCGCGTTCGTCGCGATCGCGAGCTCGTGGCCCTGCGCCCACTCCCGCGCCGAGAGCCCGGTCGATTCACCCGTCGCGGCCTGGCCGACGAGCACGAGCTCGAACGAGCGCGGATCGACCCGGACCACGACGATCCGGGCTGCGCCGCGCGGATCGGACGGCTCGATCGAGATCCGCAATGACTCCACACCGGGAGCGATCGGCCGCCAATCGGCGCTAGCGGACGCCGGATCGCCGGCGACGAGCCCCAGAAGAACTGCAATCAGGAGCATCGCCTTCCCGTCTACAGGTAGCGACCGCTCGCGACCGGCAGCCGGCCGGTCGCCTTCTTGAAGCGCGCGACCTCGCTCATCAGATCCTCGGTCGTCACCACGCCGGGCTTGTCGTCGGCGGCGTCGCAGCGCGCCTTCCGGCGCAGCACCGCGTGCACCAGCCGCACCCAGTTCCCGATCGAGGACTCGCGATTCTGCTCGATCACGCGCGTCCAATCGACGCTCTCGAAGAGCTTGCGCCCGGCGCGCTTCTCGGCCGCCATCGAGTGGATCGCCATCGCCGCAATCACGTCGCCCGGCACGATCGGATTCACCGAGACGATCCGCTCGAACCGGCCCGGCTCGAAGTAGATCGGCGAGAGCGTGTCGGGCCGGCTGGTCGAGCCCAGCATCAGCGTCTCGGTCACGCCGATCGTGACGTCGATCAGCTCGAGCAGGAAATCGCCGAGCTGAGAGGCCGGCAGGTCGGGCCGCGGCGCACCGAGCGACGGGTCGTGCGCGAAGTCGAGCTCGTCGAAGTAGACGGTGATGCGCCGGATCTCGGCCAGCGTCTCCTGCCAGGCCTGGAGCAGGTCGCCGATCTTTCCGCCCGCGTGCAGGATCTGCAGCGCAAGTCGCGGGGCGCGAATCACCAGGAACGGTGTCTCGGTGCGCGTGGCGAGCGCCGCCGCGAGCAGCGTCTTGCCCGAGCCGTTCGGGCCGATCAGCAGCAGGCCCGATGGAGGGAACGTGCCCCAGCGCTCGTAGACGTCGGGGTCGGTCGCGGCGCAGGCGTAGGTGAGCAGCTCGTCCTTCGCCTCTTCCAAGCCGCCGATGTCGCCGAAGCCGATCTCCGGCGACGCGGTGAAATCGCAGGACTTCGCCACCGGCGGGAACTTCCGCACGAACGGCTCCCACAGGTTCGCCGCCCGCTTGCGCTCGATCTCGTTCATGGCTCGCATCCCCTCGCCGGCCCATTCTAGACGTTGTCGGCGAGCCTTGTGCCCCCGATCCGCCTGGGGCACGGTCCACGCATGACGGACAACTCGCAAGCCCTGGCCCTGCTCGTCGGTGGCGGACCGGCCCCCGGGATCAACGGCGTGATCTCGGCCGCCACGATCGAGGCGCGAAACCGGGGCGTCCGCGTGCTCGGCGTGCTCGACGGCTTCCAGCACCTGGCCGAGCTCGACACCTCCAAGGTGGCCCCGCTCGAGATCCGCGACGTCTCGCGCATCCACTTCCGCGGCGGGTCGATCCTGCGCACCTCGCGCTCGAATCCGACCAAGGACGCGCGAAAGCTCGACAACGTGGTCGCGTCGCTGCGCGAGCTCGGCGTGCGCTGGCTGGTGACGATCGGCGGCGACGACACGGCGTTCTCCGCCAGCCGCGTCGCGGCACAGGCCGGCGGCGGGCTCTCGGTCGTGCACGTGCCCAAGACGATCGACAACGACCTGCCTCTCCCGGGCGGGATCGTGACCTTCGGCTTCGAGACGGCGCGACACGTCGGTGTGTCGCTGGTCGAGACGATCATGGAGGACGCGCGCGCGACCAGCCGCTGGTACCTGCTGGTCGCGATGGGCCGCAAGGCCGGGCACCTGGCGCTGGGCATCGGCAAGGCCGCGGGTGCCACGCTGACTCTGATCCCCGAGGAGTTCGCCGGCGAGCGGCTGAAGCTCGCGCGCCTGGCCGACGTGATCGAGGGCTCGATCATCAAGCGCCGCGCGCTCGGCGACGAGAACGGCACGGTCGTGCTCGCGGAGGGCATCGCCGAGCTGCTCGACCCCGCCGACCTGGAGGGCATCGAGACGGCGGAGCGCGACGACCACGGCCACGTGCGGCTCTCCGAGCTGCCGCTCGGCAACGTGCTGAAGAACGAGCTTCGCGAGCGCTTTGCCGCGCGCGGCATCTCGGTCAAGCTCGTCGCCAAGGACATCGGCTACGAGCTGCGCTGCGCGGACCCGATCCCGTTCGACAGCGAGTACACGCGCGACCTCGGCTACGGCGCCGCGCGCACGATCCTCGAGGGCGGAAGCTCCTGCATGATCACGCGCCAGGACGGCAAGATCGTCGCGATGCCGTTCGCCGATCTGATGGACGCGAAGACCGGCCGCACGCGCGTGCGCCTGGTCGACATGCGCTCCGAGTCGTACGCCGTCGCGCGCCAGTACATGATCCGGCTCGGCCCCACGGACCTGGCCGACCCGCTCTGGCTGCAGACCCTCGCCGACGCGGGCAAGACGACGGCGGCCGATCTGCGCGCGCGCTTCGGGGGATGAAGCGAGGCCCGCACGTGCTCGGCATCGACGAGGGGCCGTTCGTGAAGGGCCAGAGCGAGCGCGTGCCGGTGGTGGGCGCGCTCTGCGAGGGCGCGAGCCTGCTCGAAGCGGTCGCGCGCAGCGACTTCCCGGTCGACGGCGCGGGCGCGACCGAGTTCCTGATCGAGTGGATCGGGGCCTTGCGCGCGGCGGCTTCGCTGCAGGCGATCGCGCTCGGCGGGATCACGTTCGCCGGGCTCGGGATCATCGACGTGCGCGCGCTGTCGGACGCGCTCGCGACGCCGGTCCTGGTCGTGACGCGGCGCCCGCCCGACAACGCCCGGCTGCAGCAGGCGCTCGCGGCCGCGAACCTGCTCGAGCGCTTTCCAATCGCGGAGCGATCGCCGGCGGCGCTGCGCACCGACGACGGGCTCTACCTGGCGCACGCGGGCTGCGATCCGGAGCAGGCGCTGGAGTTGCTGCGCGCGACCCAGGGCAAGGCCAAGCTCCCCGAGCCGCTTCGCATCGCGCACCTGATCGCGACCGCGTGGGTGCGCGGCGAGTCGCACGGCCGCGTCTAGGCCGGAGCGCGTGGCGCCTGGCGCTAGCGCGTCGCGATCGCGGCGCGCAGCCGATCCCACTCCTTCAGGTACCGCGCCAGGTGCGGCTTGCCGCCGGTCGTGCTCTCGCGCTCGATCAGCGCCTGCACGTGCTGCTGCTCGCGCGCGTACTGCTCGGCGGTGAAGAAGCCCGCGAAGTGCGCCATCCGCAGCCAGACCAGATAGGTCGTGAGCGCGTCGAACTCGTTGTACGCCACGATCTCGGCGAGCCGCCCGCGCAGCCACATCTCGGCGACGTCGTTTCCGTCGACGCCGAGCTTGCCGGGGATTCCCGCCTGCACGGCGATCTCGTTCAGCGACGGGACGGACTTGCCCCAGCCGCCGAGGATCTCCTTCAGGTCGACGTTCCAGTCGCTGCCGCGCGCGAAGTAGTCGATCCCCTCCCAGGGCTTCTCGGGCCGGCGCGCGAACCCCGCCGCCTGCACGCCCAGGATGACACCGCGCTGGATCAGGATCTTGAGGTCGGAGTCCTGCGAGTTGAAGCCGACCAGCTGCGGCCGGTGCTTTCCGACCGCCTCGAGGAAGGTCGCGACCAGGCTGGCCTCGCGCGCCTCGTCGTCGCTGCGCGGGTCGCGCGGCAGCGAGAGCAGCGCGAGCGTCGGCTCCTCGTCCTCGCCCTTCACGCGCCGCTCGACGACCGCGATCGACACGATCCGGCACAGCACGGTCTTCAGGAACGGCGTCGGGTCCTCGTCGCTCGCGCCGCCCGCGCGCCACATCGCCTGCATGATCTCGCGCGGCGACTCGACCGAGTCCGGAATGCCGTGAAGGAGGCGGCCGGCGAGCGGATCGGGGACCCACTCGAGGTCGAACGCCCAGACGCGCTCCTTCACGTTCTTGATCACGCCAGGATGGCCTCGATTCGCGCGAGCAGCTCCTTCTCTTCCTTGGTCACGCGGCCGAAGCCGAGAAAGCCCCCGGCGGAGCGCGCGACCTTGGTGGTGCGGTCGAGGATGTCCTTGCGCAGCGCCGCGTAGGCGGGCGCGGAGAGATTCGTTCGCAGCGCCCCGACGTAGCCCTTCCAGGCGGCGACGAGCTCGTCGCCCGGGCGCTCGTTCAGCCACTTCTCGAGCAGCTGGTACGCGGTGCCGGAGTGCGAGACGCCCTGCTCGTCGGCGGCGCGCAGGATCGCGTTCCGCTCGCGGTCCTCGAGCACGCCGTCGCGCCACGCCAGCAGGATCAGAGGCGCGAGCGCCAGCGCCGCCAGGGTTTCCGGCTCGACGCCAGCGCCGAGAAGATCGTCGAGCACCTTCTCGTCGCGGATGCCGGTCTTCTCGGCCAGCCCCTTCTTCCGCTGCGCTGCCGCTTCCTTGGCGCGCAGCTTCGCGAGCAGCTCGTCGTTGTACTTGTTGAAGAACGCCTCTTCGAGCGCGCGCCGGCGCCGCTCCAGCTCATCGGACATGCACAGATCTCCTTCCGTTCGCCCCAACCATGCCACGGGATCTCGCGACGGGCACCCCTGCCCGGCGTAACCTATCGTCGCCGGTCGGACGATGAAGAAATCCGTGCGAATCCTGGGATCGAGATCGAAGCGCGAGCGGGACCCGCTCGCGGAGCGGCGCAGTCGCCTGCAGGCCCGCGTGCCGTACCTGGCCTCGGTGCTGGCGCCCGGCGAGCCGCGCGAGAGCCCCGGCCCGAGCGACGTGCTCGAGGTGGCGACCTACAACGTCCACCGCTGGACCGGCCCGCGCGGGGGCACCGCATGGGCGCCAGAGATGGCTGCCGAGGTGATCGCGGAGCTCGACAGCGACGTGATCGCGCTCCAGGAGGCCCTGCGGCCGTTCGAGGCCGAGGATCCGCTGCCGCAGCTCGCGGACTCACTCGGGCTGTACCTGGCCTTCGTCTCCACGCGCGTGCACCGCCGAGGCGAGCTCGGCAACGCGATCCTCTCCCGTTGGCCGCTCACTTCGGTCTTCACGCTCGACCTCTCCGCCTCGCGCCTGGAGCGCCGCTCCGCGATCGCCGCGCAGTTCGCGCGCGACGAGAACCACGTGTCGGTGGTCGCCACCCACCTGGCGCTCGTCGACCGGACGCGCGAGCGGCAGGTCCACCAGCTCCTCGATCACCCTCAACTCCAGGGGCCGACCGTCCTGCTCGGCGACATGAACGCCTGGCGCCGCTGCCCCGCGACCCGCAGGCTCGAGGACGAGCTCACCCAGCGGCACCACAACGAGGCCTGGCCGCCGACCTGGCCCGCGGCGCGGCCGGTGCTCGCGCTCGACCGGATCTACGCTCGCGGCGTGCTGGTGACACACGTCCGCACGCACCAGAGCGCCGCGGCCCGACGCGCCTCCGACCACCTTCCGGTGGTCGCGAAGATCGAGATCAAGCCCGACTAGCGAAGGCTCTCCGCTGCGAGTGTGGCCGATCGCCACTCTCGCGCGCGTTCGCGAGTCCGCTACTACAACTCTCGGCAAGGGAGGGAGAGGGATGTCCATGAGAGTTTCTTCGCTGCTCCTCGCGCTCGCGATCTCGGCCCCGTCCGGCGCGCTCGCCGCGTCCGCCGCGGACGCCGAAGAGGCCGCCCGCCTGCGCGCGACGATGGGACAGGTTTTCGAGGCGCTCTCGCAGCTGCTCCCCATGAGCCTCGACGACGAGCGCTTCGCCTCCCCCGCGGCGCGGCCCCGGATCGAGGCCTGGCTCTCGACGCTGGCCGCGGCGTCGAGCGACGTCGAGCGGCACACGGGCGCGCGCGACCCGGGATTCGGACAGATCTCGCGCTCGCTCTCCCGCGACGTCGCCGAGATCCGCCAGCGCTTCGCGCTCGGGCGCATGGTCGAAGCCCAGTTCTACGTCTCGCAGCTGACCGAGAACTGTGTCGCCTGCCACTCCCGGCTGCCCAAGGCGCGCGACTTTCCGCTCGCGGAGAAGCTCACGGCCGATCCGGCCGTTGCGACGCTCGAGCCGCGCGCCCGGGCCCGCCTGTACGTCGCGACCCGGCAGTTCGATCCGGCCCTCTCGCTCTGGGAGTCGCGCTTCGCCGACCCGTCGCTCGCGCCCGCGGAGCTGGACCTCGACGGCGAGCTCCTCTCGTACCTGGTCGTCTGCATCCGCGTTCAGCGCGACTTCGAGCGGGCGCGCGGCACGCTCGCCAAGCTGGCCGCTCGTCCCGACATGCCGCGCTACCTCGCCAGCGACGTGCGCGCCTGGATCGCGCAGCTCGGAGAGATCGCCGGATCCGGAAAGGCGGAGCCGACGCTGGCCAGCGCGCGCGCGCAGCTCGAGCGCGGCCGCACGCTCTCCGAGTTCCCGGCCGATCGCGCGGCGCTGGTCTACGACCTCTCGGCCTCGAGCGACCTGCACCGCCTGGTCGCGCGCCATTCCTCCTCGCGCGCCGAGCTGGCCGAGGCCTACTACTTGTTGGGCGCGATCGAAGCGCGGCTCGAGCAGGGAAGCTGGGTGTCGGAGACCGAGCAGCACCTCGAGAGCTCGATCCGCACCGATCCCGGCGGGCCGTTCGCGGAGAAGGCCTACGTGGTGCTCGAGCAGTACACTGTGCTGGCGTTCGGCGGCGCATCGGGCGCAACCGTTCCGCCCGACGTCGAGCGGCGCCTCGGCGAGCTGCGCCAGCTCGTCGATGCGAGCCAGCCCGGGAGAGCCAGACCGTGAGCACGTTCCTGGTCGCGACGGATTTCTCCGAGCACGCCGAACGCGCTCTCGCGCACGCCTGTGCGCTGGCCAAGCTCCTCTCTGCGCGAATCGAGCTGTTCAGCTCGGCGTACATCCCTCCGTATCTCGTCGCCGCGGTCGCGACCGGAATGTCTCCGAACTGGCTCCAGGAAGCGCGCGACCAGGCTTCGCAGCAGCTCGAGGCGCTCGCCGCGCGACTCGGGGCCGAGGGCGTGTCGGTCACGACCTCGAGCTCGACCGAGGAGCCCGCGACCGCCATCTGCGCGCGTTCGGACGAGATCGCCGCGGATCTCGTCGCGACCGGCACCCGCGGCAGGACGGGCGTCGCGCACGCGGTCTTCGGCAGCGTCGCGGAGCGCGTTGCGCGCTGCGCACACAGTCCGGTGTTGACGGCGCACGCGGACTCGCCCGCGCCCGGCCTCTACCGCCGCGTGCTCGTGCCCAGCGACTTCTCGCCGGACGCCGACCTCGCGCTGGCCTGGGCGCGCCTGCTGGTGGAGAAGACCGGCGGGACCCTGATCGTCCAGCACAGCTGCGAGATCCCCCCGCTTCTGTCGGGCAGCGCAGAGCTCACGCGCGCGGCGATCGAGAAGGCGCTCGATCGCTCCGCGCGCGAGAAGCTCGAGCGGATCCGGAGCTCGATCGCGGGCTGCGCCGTCGAGACGATCGTGGCGAGCGGCCGCGCCGATACGGCGATTCTCGAGGCCGCGCAGACCGCCAGGGCCGAGCTGATCGTGATGGGCACGCGCGGGCGCACGGGCCTTGCGCACGTGCTCATGGGCAGCACCGCGGAGCGCGTCCTGCGCCGTTCGCAGCTGCCGGTCGTGACGCTGAAGACGCGCCCCGATCCCGCCTGAATCAGGCGAGCGCGGCGAACCAGGCCAGCGCGATCGCGCCGATCGCACCGAACGCGAGCGCCGCCTGCGCGGTCGCCGGCGGGCGCTCCGAGATCGCGCGCGCCGAGAGCAGGCCGAGCGCAGCGCCCGCGAGCAGACCCAGCGCGTGCGCGGTCAGGTCGCTGCCGGCGCCCGTGCCGAGCATCGCCAGCAGCCCTGTTCCGCCCGCGAGCGGCAGCCAGGCGCGGCTCCAGCCGAGCTTCTGGCGCCGCCGGCGCACCAGCTCGGTGGCGGCGAGCGCGCCGATCGCGCCGAAGAGCGCGGTCGACGCGCCGACCGATCGGTGCTGTGAGCCGTGCCAGAGCGCGGTCGCGAGATTTCCGAGCGTGCCCGAGCCGAGCAGGATCCAGGCGCCGACCCCCACGCCCCAGCGGCGCAGCAGCAGCGTTCCGAAGACCCCACACGAGAATGCGTTGCCCAGCACGTGCGCGGCGTCGGAGTGCAGCGTGAGCGCGGTGACGCTGCGCCAGAGCTCGCCGTTCACGATCCGCCGCGCGTCGGCGGTTCCGCGCGCGAAGTAGGGGCTGGTCTCGCTCCAGGCCCCCGTGACCGCGAAGAACGCGGCGAGCGCGAGCCCGATCCAGATTCCCGCGTTCGTCGGCAGGTCGGGCTCGGGCTCGGGCGCGGCTCGCGCGGGCGGCTCGTTCTCGCGGGTCCAGCTGGCGATCAGCGCCTCGGCGCGCGCGCCGAAGTCCACGTCGATCGCGACGGCGAAGCGCCCCTCGCTCGCGACCAGCGCGTGTGGAATGCCCTCGGCGGCGAGCACGAGCGCCCACGCCTCGGCCTGCGCGCGGCTCGCGGCCTCCAGCCGGAGCTCGGGGCCGCTAGCCTCCACCGGGCTCGCCCGCGACGCCGCGCAGCTCGCCGCGCAGCACGGCCATCGCCAGCATGTCGATCGGCGCGCCGTTGCGCAGCCGGTGGGCGCGAAGCACGCCCTCGTGGCGGAAGCCGCACTTCTCGTAGCAGCGGATGCCGCGGGCGTTGTCGGCATCGGTGATCAGCATCACGCGGCGCAGGCCGAGCTCGGCGAAGGCGAAGCCGACCAGACACCGGATCGCGTCGGCGCCGAGACCGCGAGACCAGTACTCGCGCTCGCCGATCAGGATCGAGAGCTCCGCGCGACCGTGCGGATGGATGCCGAGCAGCGCCACCTGGCCGATCGGAACGCCTTCGGCGGTCTCGATCAGGAAGCGCAGATCGAGCGGGCTCGCGAGCCCCTCCGCGATCTTGCGCGCCACGGAGGTCCGGGTCCGTTGCTCGGGGCCGTCCTCGGAGCGGTGCAGCCAGTGACGCACCTCTGCGTCGGAGAGCCAGCCCGCCTCGAGCTCGGCGTGCTCGACGCGGAGCGGCCGCAGCCGCACCGACCGCCCCTCGAGGCTTCGCGCCGCGATCAACCGGATCTCACTTCCAGCCGCTCCGCGCGCCTTCCACCATCGCGAACGGGCCGACCGGCCAGCGAAAGCAGTCCACCATGAGCGCGTTCACCTGCTCGCGCGTCGCGACGCCCTCGTCGACGACCCGCTGCGCCTCGCGAATCATCGCGAAATAGACACGGTTGGCGACGAAGCCCCAGGCCATCGGCGTGTCCTTCACGACCACCGGGTTCTTGCCGCAGGCGTTCGCGACCTCGACGACGGTCTCGATCGTGGTCTGGCTGGTGTGCTCGGCCGCGACGATCTCCGCGAACTTCATCACGGACGGCGGCGAGGCCCAGTGCCAGCCCACCACGCGCTCGGCGCGATCCGTCGCGGCCGCCAGCGCCGCGATCGGGAAGCCGGAGGTGTTCGAGGCCAGGATCGCGGTCGGCTTGGCGAGCCGATCGAGCTCGCGGAAGATCCGGATCTTCAGCTCCAGACGCTCCGGGACGCACTCGATGATCAGGTCGGCGACCGCCGCCATCGCGAGCGAGTCACTCCAGGTGAGCCGCGAGAGCGCCGCATCCATCGCCTCGCGCGAGAGCTTCCCGCGCGCGACCGCCGACTCCATCCCGAAGCGCCCCGAGACGACGCCGAGCTTCGCGCGTTCCAGCGCGGCCGGCGCCGAATCGCAGCAGACCGTCTCGTAGCCCGCGACCGCCAGCGTCTGCGCGATGCCGCTTCCCATCACGCCCGCCCCGATCACACCGACGTGCAGCTCCGTCATGCCCCGTCCTCCGCTCAAGGTCGTTCGCTGCGAGAATATCAGCGCGGCAGCCGCGTCATCAGGAAGCGGTCGTGCTCGCGAAATCCCGCTCGCAGGTACAGGTTCCGCGCGCGCTCGTTCACCCGGTCGACCTCGAGGTGCAGCGCGCGGACTCCGAGCTCGGCGCAAGCCGCCTCGACCGTCGCGAGCAGATGCACGCCGTGGCCGTGATTCCGATACGCGGGAGCGACGTAGAGCTCGTCGATGAAGGCGTCCCGGCCGAAGAACTCCAGGCTGTAGCCGAAGCAGAGCGCGAGGTAGCCCACCGCGCGCCCGGCGTCCTCGGAGATCCAGACCCGGCCGAGATTCGCGTCGCCGAGCAGCCGCAACAACGCCTCCGGTGTGCGCTGCTCGTGCCATTCCATGTGCTCGTGCTTCCAGAGCTCGCGCACCAGCGGAAGCAGCACGTCGAGGTCCGCAGGCGTGGCGATGCGCGCGCTGAACGACACGCCCGATCGTGGCATGATGGGCGCGCACCGACAAGGAGGACGCAGATGAACCGCCTGCAGGGGAAGATCGCGCTGGTCACCGGAGCGGCGCGCGGAATCGGGCTCGCGATCGCAAAGCGCTTCGTCGAGGAGGGAGCGAGCGTCGTGATCAACGATCTCGATCCGGTCCTGGCCGAGAAGGCCGCCGCGCCGCTGGGCGGGATCGCGATCGCCGCGGACGTCTCGGACTCGGGCGCGGTCGCGCGGATGTTCGAGCAGGTCGCCCGGCGCTGCGGCCGGCTCGACGTGCTCGTGAACAACGCCGGCATCAACGGCGTCGAGAGCGATCCCGCGCGCGCCGCGCTGTTCCGCGACCGTCAGCTCGCGCAGGGCATGGAGATGGCCGCGGGCGGGCCGATCGCGACGCACCTCGACTCGACCGTGACCCTGACCGACGAGGACTGGCACCGCATGCTCGGCGTTCACCTCGACGGCACGTTCTTCTGCTCGCGCGAGGCGCTCAAGATCATGAACCCGCAGCTCTCGGGCGCGATCATCAACATGGGCTCGATCATGGGCACCGCGGGCGGCGCGGGCGCCGCGTCCTACTGCGCTGCCAAGGCGGGCATCCTCGGCTTCACGCGCTCGCTCGCGCGCGAGGTCGTGACGCGGAACATCCGCGTGAACGCGATCGCGCCGGGCTGGATCGACACCGACCTGACCGCGTTCCTGGGCGACATGAAGCGGCTGATCGCGATGCAGACGCCGATGCACCGGCTCGGCGAGTCCGACGACATCGCCTGGGCCGCCGTCTACCTGGCGAGCGAGGAGGCGAAGTTCGTGACCGGCCAGGTGCTCTCGCCGAACGGCGGCTGGCACATGAGCCAGTGAGTCAGGGCTGCGCGCCGAGCTGGGCGAGCGCGCTTCGCGCTCCGTCGAGCGACGCGTCGAGCTCGAGCGCGCGCCGGAGTTCCGTCTCTGCGTCGCCCGCGCGTCCGAGTCGCACCAGCGCGATGCCGAGCCGGAAGCGCGCGATCGCGTAGTCGGGGCGCGCATCGACCGCGCGCTCCAGGTAGGGGAGAGCGCGCGCGTCGTCGCCCGCGTCGACGAGGAGCATGCCGAGGTTGAAACACGCCCCTGCGTGACCGGGACGCGCGGCGAGCACCTGCTCGAGCTCCGCGATCGCCGTCGCACGGTCCCCCGCGCGCGCGTGCACCAGCGCCAGATTGATCCGCGCGCTGGTGTGATCGCCGCGTCCGGCGAGCGCGGCCTCGAACTCGGCCTCGGAGCGCGCGAGCTCGCCGCGCCCCAGGTAGAGCACGCCCAGGTCGTTGTGCGCGGCGCCGTTTGCGGGATCGAGCTCGATCGCGCGCGCGAAGTGCTGCTCCGCCAGGTCGATCCGACCCAGGGCCTCCTGCGCCAGACCCAGGCCATTGTGCGCATCCGCGAGCTCGGGTGAACGCGCCAGCGCGGCCTCGAAGTGCGCGATCGCTGCCGCCCAGTCCCCGGCCCGGTAGGCGAGCTTGCCGAGCGAGAGGTGCGGCTGCGCGCGCTCGGGATCGCTCTCGATCCAGCGCGCCAGGAACGCCGCGTCGTCGGCGAAGGCGCTCGCTCGCTCGATGCTCACGGTCGCGGCAGTCGCGATCCCGGCGGCGAGCCCGACGGCCGTGATCGCGCGCCCCGTGCGCGCCCGGCCGAGCGGCTCGAGCGCGGTGAGCGCGAGCGCGACGAGCCCGAGAGACGAGAAGAACACGTAGCGCTCGTCGAAGCGCGCGTCCTGGACGAAGACGTTGGCGGTCGGGAGCAGCCCGAGCGCGATCCAGGCCAGCCAGAAGAGACCACGGCGCTGCGCGTCCGGATCGCGCGCGGCGATTCCGAGGCCGATCGCGGCGCTCGCGGCGAGCGCCAGCGCGAGCCGAACCGGCGAGATCCAGACCGCGGCGATCGGCTCGTAGACCAGATCGCGCGTCGGAGCGAAGAAGACCTGCAGCGCGTAGCCGAACGAGAGCAGCGGCCCGAACGGCTGCGAGAGCAGCGCGAGCTCGGCGCGAGGCTCGCCCGCGAAGATCAGCTGGCGAACGCCGAAGTAGCCGAGCACGAGCAGCGCGAACCGCGCGTGGCGGCGCAGCCACGCCAACGGTTCGCGCCGTGGCGCGCGCGACAAGCCCAGGAGATCCGCCGCCACGAAGACCAGCGGCAGAACCACCGCGTGCTCCTTCGAGAGCAGCGCGGCCCCGGTCGCGGCGAGACAGAGGCCAAGCGAAGGCCCGCGCGGCCGCAAGTACGCGATCACCGCCAGGATCTCGAAGAACGTCGGCCAGAGTGTCTCGCGACCCGACGCGATCGGGTAGACGCACGAGGACGCGATCGGGTGCAGCGCGAAGAGCGAGGCGCCCGCGAGCGCGAGCGGCCACGTGAGCCCGAACGCCGCGGTTCGCAGCAGCGCGAGCGCCGCGAGCGCAACCGCGGCAGCGAGCAACACGTTGGCCACATGGTACGGCGCGGGGTCGTCGCCGTGCACGGCCTTCTGCGCCAGCATGCTGGCGCGCGGAATCGGCCGGTAGTACGGCAGCGTCGGCCAGTGCCGCTCCGCGAAGACCCGCGCGATCTCGAGGCCGCGCGGCGCCTCGCGGTCCACGATCAGCTCGTGGTCGTCGTAGACGAAGCCGAGACGCGCAGCCGGCGCGAACGACACCGCCACCAGCGCGAGGAGCGCTGCTGCAGCGAGCGTGCCCTGCCATCGCATCTCCGCCAGGGTACCCGCGCGGACCGGCTTGGCGCTATGCTTCTCTCACCCCTGGCGTTCGGTCCCGTGAGTGGCGTGAGGTGCGCGTGGAAATCGGGACCGTTGCGCGCAGATGAGCATAGCGGTCGTCGCTGAGAAGCCCTCGGTCGCGCGCGACATCGCGCGAGTGCTGGGCGCCGGAACGCGCGGCGACGGCTGCCTGCGCGGAAACGGCTACGTCGTCACCTGGGCGATCGGGCACCTGGTGGCGCTCGCGCAGCCGCACGAGATCCGACCCGAGTGGCGCGCCTGGCGCCAGACGCTGCTGCCGATGATCCCGGAGCGCTGGCCGCTCGTGGTCTACGAGAAGACGAAGAGCCAGTTCGAGATCGTGCGGCGGATCCTGGCCGACCCCGAGGTCGAGCGCGTGATCTGCGCGACGGACGCAGGCCGAGAGGGCGAGCTGATCTTCCGCTACATCTGGGAGGCCGCGGGGCTGGCCGCGCCGCGCGCGGCCAAGCCGGTCGAGCGGCTCTGGATCTCCTCGCTCACGCCCGACGCGATCCGCGCGGGGCTGGCCGGACTGCGCCCGCAGTCGGAGGTCGACGGCCTGGCCGATGCCGCGCGCGGGCGCAGCCGCGCCGACTGGCTGGTCGGCATGAACCTCTCGCGCGCCTACACGCTGTTGCGTCGCTCGTCGTCGCACGGCGAGCTGCTCTCGGTCGGGCGCGTGCAGACGCCGACGCTGGCGATCCTGGTCGAGCGCGAGCTCGCGATCCGGTCCTTCGTTCCCGAGGACTACGTCGAGGTGGTCGCCGACTTCCGAGCGCACGGAGCGCCCGAGACGGCGCCGGGCCACCGCGGCACCTGGTTCCGCCCCGGCGCGCCCGGCGCCGAGCCCGAGACCCTTGAGCTCGCGCGGCGTCTGCCCGCCGACGGCGAGGAGGCGGAGCGGATCGTCGCGCGCGCGCGTTCGGGTCGCGCCGCGATCGAATCGGTCGAGGCCCAGCGGCGCAGGCTCCCGCCGCCCCAGCTCTACGACCTGACCGAGCTGCAGCGCGCGGCGAACCGGATCTTCGGCTGGAGCGCGACGCGCACGCTCGAGGTCGCGCAGAGCCTGTACGAGTCGAAGAAGCTGCTCTCCTACCCGCGCACGGACAGCCGGCACCTCTCGAAGTCGGTCGCGGCTACGCTGCCGAGGATCGCGAGCGCCATCTCCGGACCGTATCGCGAGCAGCTCGCGCCCGGAGCCGGCGAGCGGCCGCTCGGCCCGCGCTTCGTCGACGACGCCCGGGTGAGCGACCACCACGCGATCATCCCGACCGGGCAATCGCCCGAGAAGGCCGGCCTCTCCGCCGACGAGGCGCGGCTCTTCGATCTGGTCGCGCGGCGCCTGCTCGCGGCCTGGCACGCGGATCACGTCTACGCGACCACGACCGTCGTCACCGCGATCACGAGCTCGGAGCCGACGCCGATCGTCGACCGCTATCGCAGCCAGGGAAGCGCCGTCGTGACGCTCGGCTGGCGCGCGCTCGAGGGCGCGCAGAGCGCGGACTCCGAGCCGCTCCTGCCCCCGGGGCTCGCGCCGGGACAGCCGCAGGACGTCGTCGACGCCCGGGCCGAGCGCAAGCGCACGCGCCCTCCCCGGCGCCTGACCGAGGCGACGCTGCTCACGGCGATGGAGACCGCGGGCCGCACGCTCGAAGACCGCGAGCTCTCCGAGGCGATGCGCGAGACCGGCCTGGGGACGCCGGCGACGCGCGCTTCGATCATCGAGACGCTGCTCGAGCGCAAGTACATCACGCGCGACGGAAAGTCCCTCGCGGCGACGGACAAGGGCGTGGAGCTGATCGAGATCGTGCATCCCGACGTGAAGAGCCCGCTGATGACCGGGCAGTGGGAGGCGCGGCTCGAGCGCATCCAGCGCGGCTCGGGCGATCTCGACAGCTTCATGCGCGACATCGAGACGTACGTGAGCGACGTGGTGAAGCGCGTGCGGACCGAACGGCCGGCGGCCGCGGCGCCGCAGCTTCCGTTCGCCTTCGAGCGCGAGCGCGACGCGCCGCAGACGGCGACCGCGCCCGACCAGCTGCTCGGCTTGCTCGGGCGCCGCTTCGGCTTCGAGAGCTTCCGCCCGTTCCAGGAAGAGGTCTGCCGGTCGGTGACACTCGGCGGTGACGCCCTGCTCGTGATGCCGACCGGCGCGGGAAAGTCGCTCTGCTACCAGCTTCCCGGGCTCGCGCGCGGCGGCACGACGCTGGTCGTCTCTCCGCTGATCGCGCTGATGGACGACCAGGTCGCCAAGCTGCAGGCGCAGGGGCTTCGCGCCGAGCGGATCCACTCCGGACGCGCGCGCGCCGAGTCGCAGGCGGTGCTCCGCGCGTACCTCGACGGGAAGCTCGACTACCTGTTCATCGCGCCGGAGCGGCTGGCGGTGCCTGGCTTCCCCGAGAAGCTGGCGCAGCGCACGCCGGCGCTGGTCGCGGTCGACGAGGCGCACTGCATCTCGCAGTGGGGGCACGACTTCCGGCCCGAGTACCGCATGCTGCGCGAGCGCCTGCCGGCGCTGCGGCCCGCGCCGATCATCGCGCTGACCGCGACGGCCACGCCGCTGGTGCAGCGCGACATCGTCGCGCAGCTCGGGATCGACAAGGCGCATCGCTACATCCACGGCTTCCGGCGCACGAACATCGCGATCGAGCTCGTCGAGGCGAAGCCGTCTGCGCGGGACGCCGCCTGCGAGCGGCTGCTGCGCTCGCCCGCTCGCCGGCCCGCGATCGTCTACGCGCCGACGCGCAAGAAGGCCGAGCTTCTCGCGTCCCGGCTCGACCGCAGCTTCCGCGCCGCCGCGTATCACGCGGGAATGCCCGCGCGCGAGCGCGACGAGGTGCAGCGCCGCTTCATGGCCGGCTCGCTCGAGGTGATCGTCGCCACGATCGCCTTCGGCATGGGGATCGACAAGGCGGACGTGCGCACGGTCGTGCACACGGCGCTGCCGAGCAGCGTCGAGAGCTACTACCAGGAGATCGGCCGCGCCGGGCGCGACGGCGCGCTCTCGCGCGCGGTTCTCTTCCACGGCTTCGTCGACCTGCGCACGCACGAGCACTTCTTCGCGCGCGACTATCCCGACGTCGCGGTGCTCGAGCGCGTCTACCGCGCGCTCGGCGCCGCGCCCGCGCCGCGCGCCGAGCTGCAGCGCAGCCTGCGCATGGACCCCGACGAGCTCGAGCGCGTGCTCGACAAGCTCTGGGTGCACGGAGGCGCGCTGGTCGACGCGGACGAGAACGCCTCGCGCGGGCGCGACGGTTGGCGCGAGCCGTACCTGGCGCAGCAGCGCCACAAGAAGGCGCAGCTCGAGCAGATCCACCGCTACGCCGGAAGCCGCGCCTGCCGCATGCTCCAGCTCGTGCGCCACTTCGGCGACGAGGCGGACTCCGGCGTCGAGTGCGGGATCTGCGACATCTGCAACGCCGAGGGCAGCGAGGCGCTCGGCTTCGCCGCGCTCGACCCGGGCCAGCGCGATGCGCTCGAGCGGATCGTCGCCGCGCTCCGGGCGCGGAACGGCCAGCCCTCGGGAAAGCTACACCGAGAGGTGTTCGGCGAGGCGCTGGACCGAAGCGAGTTCGGGCGGCTGGTTTCGGGGCTGGTGCGCGCAGGGCTCGCGGTGGAGGAGAGCGCGGAGTTCGAGCGCGACGGCGAGACGATCGCGTTCTCGCGCCTGCGGCTGACGCGAGCCGGTCTCGAAGCCGGGGCCGAGGCGCTCGCGGCCGTGCGCGTCGAGCGCGAGAGCGAGGCGGAGCGCGCGCCGCGCAAGCGCCGCGCCCGGAGCCGCGCTGGCGCGCGCGATGCCGCGGCCGTCCCGGCGCGGACGAGGCGCGCGCGCGGCAGCGCAGGCGCCAGCGCGCCCGGGTCCGACGCCGATCAGAGCCTGGACGGCGCGCTCCTCGGGGCGCTGATGCGCTGGCGCGGCGCCGAGGCGAAGCGCCGCCGGATTCCCGCGTTCCGCGTCATGACCAACGCGGCTCTGCAGGGCATCGCGGCCTCGCGGCCTCGCGACGAGCGCGCGCTGCTCGCGGTGAAGGGCATCGGCCCGGCGCTCGCCGCGAAATACGGCCCTGCCCTGCTCGAGATCGTTCGGAGCGGCTAGGCGCGCGCGACCGCGGCCTTGTGGGTGTGGCTCGAGATCGCGTCCACGAGCCGCGCGAAGATCGCGCGCGGCATGTCGTGGCCCATTCCGGGAATCAGCAGCAGCTCGGCGCCCGGAATCGAGGCCGCCGTGTCCTGGCCGCCTTCGACCGGCACGAGCGGATCGTCTGTTCCATGGATCACGAGCGCGGGCGCGCGGACGTCGGCGAGCCGGGGCGCGCGATTGCCGTGCGCCAGGATCGCGGCGAGCTGGCGCGCTTGCCCCGCGGGGTGATTCGCGCGGTCGTAGAGCAGAGCGCTTCGCGTGCGGATCAGCGCTTCGTCGAACGGGAAGCCGGGGCTGCCGATCTTCCGCCACATCTCGACCGAGGCGTCGATCGCGGCCTCGCGTCCGACCGGAGGCGGGCTCATCAGCAGCGCGAGGATCTCCGGCCGCGCCGGCGGGAGCGCGGGATTTCCGGTCGTGGACATGATCGAGACCAGGCTGCGCACGCGCGCGGGATGCCGGATCGCGACGGTCTGCACGATCATCCCGCCCATCGAAGCGCCGACGAAGTGGGCGTCGCGGATCCCGAGCGCGTCGCAGAGCCCGACCGCGTCGTCGGCCATGTCGTCGAGCGTGTACGGCACCGACACCGGCTCTCCGCTCGCCGCCGCGGTCATCAGCGCGATCGGGTCGGGGATTCCGTGCGAATCGAAGTGGGTCGAGAGCCCGATGTCGCGGTTGTCGAAGCGGACCACGAAGTGACCGCGCTCGGCGAGCGCCGCGCAGAACGAGTCCTCCCAGAGCAGCATCTGCCCGCCCAGGCCCATCACCAGGAGCAGCGGCTCGGCGCCGCGATCCCCGAAGCTGTCGTACTCGATCCGGATCCCGTTCGCGTCGATTTTCGGCATGCGGCAAGTGTCTGCGCCGCCACCCCGTCGGGTCAAGCGCGGAGATTCGCAGCGGCGGCTAGAAGTCGCGCTCCATCACCGTGCGCCGGCCGTCGCGCATCGCGCTCTGGATCGCGTCGTCGCAGAGGTCGCGGAGCTTGTCGGAGAGCAGCTCGATCACGGCGTCGGAGGTGCTCATTCCCGAGCGCTCGCGCACGTAGGCCTTGAGCTTGGACACGACGACCAGCACCTCGCGCGGCGGCCGGGGCGCGGGCGCGCGCGCCGCGGACGCGATGCGGCGCTGCGGCTCGCGCGCGGGCGGGCTCGCGGCGGCCGGCGCGGACGACGACGCGCTCGCCGCCTCTTCCGCCTGCTCGCGAAGCCAGGCCTCGCGCGTCGGCGCGCGCCGCTCCTCGGCCCACGCCTCGCGGTGGTTCATCAGCGGCAGGTGGACGTCCCAGCACGACGTCGTGCAGAACACGAGACCCGTGCGCTTGCGATTGCAGGTCGAGACGCTGCAGACCCAGAAGGTCCGCGTGAAGCCGATCTCCTTCTTGCAGCTGCTGCAGCGTCGCCAGAAGCTCGCGCTCGCCTCGCTCATGCCGTGCCTCCGCGTCCAGTGGAATTCGCGCGGCGAGGATACTGCGATCGGCAGCGCGCCGGCAGGTCAGGCGCAAGCGCGCCCGCTCGTCGTGCACGGGCGCGCGATCAAGTGCCATCCGGGGGCTTCCGATACCACTCGCGACATGATCGGGATCACCATCGGCAGCTACGAGATCGCCGAGAAGATCGGCTCTGGGGGCGTGGCCGACGTCTACCGGGCGAGCGATCCGCTGCTCGGACGCAATGTGGCGATCAAGTTCCTGCGCGAGGGGCTCGGCGATCGCCCCGAGGTGGTCGAGCGCTTCCAGTCGGAGGCGCGCACCCTGGCCAAGCTGATCCACCCCAACGTCGCGCTTCTGTACTGCCTGCTCCGCGAGGAGCGGCACCTGGGAATGGTGATGGAGTACGTAGAGGGGCGGACCTTCGCGCAGATCCTCGCCAGCTCCGGGCGGCTCGAGCCCGAGCGCGCGCTTCCGCTCGTGCAGCAGGCGATCGCCGGGATCGACCACGCGCACCAGGCGGGGATCGTGCACCGCGACATCAAGGCGTCGAATCTGATGCTCGCGACGAACGGCGGCGTGAAGGTGATGGACTTCGGAATCGCGCGCTGCCTCGGCACGGATCGCGCGACGCGCCAGGGCCACATGGTCGGAACCATGCAGTACATGTCGCCCGAGCAGGGGTGCGGCGACGAGACCGACGCGCGCTCGGACGTGTACGCGCTCGGCGTCCTGCTCTACGAGCTGCTCGGCGGCGAGCTCCCGTTCGACTCCGAGAACGACTACCAGCTCTGCCGCGCGCAGATCGAGGACGCGCCGCGCCCGCTGCGAGCGCTCGTCCCTGATCTTTCCGCGCCTCTCGAGGACGTCGTGCTGCGCGCGCTCGCGAAGGACCCGAGCCAGCGCTTCCCCGGGGTGCGCGAACTCGGAGACGCGCTCCAGGACGCGTGGCGCCGCGGCGCGCTGGCGCGCAGGAGTGCGGAGCGCGAGGCCCCGGTGACGCGCGAGCTCGCGCTCGAAGAGGCCGAGCAGATCGCGCTCGCCAGCACGCGGAGCATCACGCCGGCGACCTCGGTGCGAAGCGTCGACGCGCACGCGCTCACGCGCGAGCTCCGCAGCCCGGCGTCTGAATGCGAGCCCGCGCGGCCGGAGCGCGGCCGCGGCCGGATCGCGCTCGCCGCCTGCGGGCTGCTCCTGATTGCGTTCCTGTTCGGGGTGCGGCTGGTGCGGCACGAGAAGCGAGTCGAGACCGCGGCGTCGACGCGACCGAGCGCGGCGCAGCCCGCAGCGGCCGTGGCCGCGCCCGTCGTGGCCGCGCCCAGCGCCGGCGGCGCGAAGACGGCCAGCGCGGCTCCGATCCGGAAGGCGGCGCCCGCACCCCGCGCAGCGGCCGCGCCGAGCAAGTCGACGGAGCCCGCGGCAGAGTCGCCGCGAGGAGAAGCGAGTTGGGTGATCCGAAGGCGCTAGTCGCGCTTCTGCTCGCGCTCGCCTGCACGGCGTGTGCGTCGCTGCCCGCGCCGCTCGACCGGCCGTTCCGCACGCCCGGACAGAAGCTCGAAGACTTCCCCGAGGAGGTCGCGGCGGAGTTCCTCTGCGCCGAGCAGAAGCTCCCCTGGTTCAAGCTCGAGCGGGTCGAGGTCTGGCCCAAGCGCGTGCGGCCCGGCGGCGAGGTCGGTCACCGAATGGTGTACGCGCTCTGCACCACCGCCCCGACCGAGGTGGTGACGGGCCGGCTCGAGATGAAGATCCTGCACCGCGGCAAGGCGATCGGCACGGTTCCCGAGCCGCAGTACGACCTGCGCCCGGGACGCTGGGTGGTCGACGTGTTCGTGGCCGTGCCGCCCGACGCAGGCGACGGCGTCTACGCGCTCGAGCTCGACTTCGACGCTGGCCCGGTCCACTTCGCGCAGAGTGAGACGTTCGCGGTCGAGGCCGTCGCGAAGTAGCCGGCTCGCGCGGACTGCGGCTCAGGCCGACGTGCTCCTCGCGCCCTCCCGACCGCCCGTGACCACGAGCGCCGGCCGGGCGCTCGCCAGGCTCATCAGCTCGTCGAACGAGCCCTCGACCGCGGTCACGAAGTTGCGCAGATCGGGAACCAGGTCGTAGTCGGCGTTGAAGCCCCAGCAGAGCTTTCCGTTGTAGCTCATCAGCGCGATGCCGAGCCCGAGCCGGTCGGTGAGGGGAACGTTCGGGAAGCACTCGAGCATCTCGGCGCCGAGCATGTACATCGGCGCCTGCGGGCCGGGAACGTTCGTGACCACCAGGTTGAACGGGAGCAGGCGCGTCATGTTCCGCGCGCCGAGCGCGAGCAGCGTCGACGGCGTGTACTCCGCGGCCTGCGTCAGCACCTCCGCGCCGACCGCGCTCTTGGAGTCCTTGAGCCAGGTCGTGCGCTCGGTGATCCGTTCCAGCTGCACGCGGCGGTCGGCCGTCCCGATCGGCAGCGGCACGATCCAAGCGGAAACGCGGTTGCCGAGCGCCCCGTGCTCGTTCTCGCTGCGCACCGACACCGGCGCCATCACGCGGAAGTCGAGCTTGTCTGGATTCACGTGCCGCGCGCGCAGGAAGTCGCGCACCGCGCCGGTCACGATCGCGAGCACGATGTCGTTCAGCGATCCGCCCAGGCTCTTGCGCAGCTTCTTGATGTCGGCGAGGTCCATCGTCAGCCACTCGAAGCGGCGGTGCGGGCCGATCTCGCGGTTGAACGGCGTCTCCGACGGCAGGCGCAAGCTGCCGCCCATCGCCTCGGTCAGCGCCCGCACCCGAGTCATCACGTCGAATCTCACGCTCTCCGCGGTGCGCATCGCGCTCACCGCGCCGCGCAGGATCTCGAGCGGCAGGCCCGCGCGGCGCAGGAACTCGTGGCGCATCAGCTCGAATCCCGACGGCGCGGGGCGCGGCACCCAGGAGGGCTCGTCGGGCGTGCGCGTGTCGGGCTCGGGCGACATCAGGACGCGCATGATGTCGACGCCGGAGGCGCCGTCGATCATGCAGTGGTGCGTCTTGGAGATGATCGCGAAGCGGTCGTCCTCGAGCCCCTCGACGATCCACATCTCCCAGAGCGGGCGGTTGCGGTCGAGGTGCTGCTGGAGGATTCGCGCCGACAGGCGCTTCAGCTGCTCGTCGGTGCCGGGACGCGGCAGCCCCGTGTGGCGCAGGTGGAAGTCGAGGTTGAAGTTGTCGTCGTCCACCCAGACCGGATGGTTCTCGAACGGGATCCAGGCCAGCTTCTGGCGGTAGCGCGGAATGCGGTGCAGGAGCGCGGCGAGTAGCTTGCGGATCCGAGCCGCGTCGACGCCGCCTCCCTCGGTGCGCAGCGGGCCGGTCTTGTGGATCTGCGTCGAGCCCACGTGCATGTACGAGTTGGGCTTCTCGAGCATGAGAAACGAGTTGTCGAGCGCAGTGAGTCGGTCGTAGGCGTAGCGTGGCATGGGGGGCTCATTCTCCTGGTGTGTCTCGACCCGGGGTAGTCGGCGGGTCGCGGTCTGTCAATCGATTCGACGAATTCATGCGTTCGGCGAGGACTCCTCGATCCGTTCGAGGAGCAGGCCGGCGGCGCGCGTCGCGTAGTGCTGCAGGCCGAGCGGACGCAGCAGCGCGATCGCCTGCTTCGCGTGACCGATCTTCGCCGCCTCGTCACCTCGCGCGCGGGCGACCTCGGCCAGGCCGAGCCTGGCTCGGCCTTCGACCTGTCGGAGTCCGCACTCGCGCGCGCGAGAGACGGCCTCTCCGAAGCGACGCTCGGCGGTGTCGAGCTCGTCGGGGCCGGAAGCCAGCGCGACCATGCCCAGCGAGAGGGCGGCCTTCGCCTGGCGAAGCCGTCCGCCGGCACGCGCCACGCGCGCCTCGGCCAGGCGCCGGGCGCGCGAGACCTCGCCGTTCTCGAGCAGCGCCTCGACGATCGTCTCCGAGCCGGAGCCGAGATCCCCGCTGGAGAGAAGGCCGCGTTCGAGCCGGTCGATCTCGGCGCCGGAGACGCCCCGCTCGCCGCGCTGCGCGCGCACGAGCAGAAGCGTCGCGCTCGCGGAGCGCAGCGCCGCCAGGCTCTCGATCGCCTCGGCGATCGGCAGCGCGAGCTTCGCCCAGCGCTCGGCCTCGGCGTACTCGCCGCGCAGGAAGGCGATCCAGGCCAGCATCGACGCCGAGGCGGCCTTCACCGTGCGGTTCCCGAAGCGATCGGCGAGCGCGAACGACTCCGCGACCCAGGGCACGGCCGTCGCGAAGTCGTCGCTGTCGACGAGCAGTCGGGCGCGGAAGAAGCGCGCGCCCATGTAGGGATCGGTTCCGCGCCGGGCGTCGCCGCTGCGCTCCAGTGCGGCGAGGATCTCGTCGGCCAGCCGGCCCGCCTCGGCAAAGCGCGCGTCGAGCACGCAGGCGAAGATCATCCCGCGAACCGCTCGAAGCAGAGAGGTCGGCGAGCCCGCGCGGCGCGCGATCTCGACGCTGCGCTCGACCATCGCCATGCCCTCGTCGAATCGCTCCAGCGGGCCGTTCAGGGTCAACAGACCGTAGGCGGCGAGCAGATTCGAGTGCAGCTCGAGATCGCCGATCTCTTCCGCGAGCGAGATGCCGCGGCTCGCCGCGCGCTGGTCCGCGTCGGATTCGGAGTCGCCGTAGATCGCCGCGGCCGAGCACAGCCCCACCGCGGCCTCGAGCGCGACGCGCTTCAGCTCGGGCGTGGGGCTGCGCGACTCGTCGAGCGTTCCCTCGGCCAGACGCCACGCCTCGCGGTAGAGCCGCATCGCGTCCCCGTACGAGGGCAGCGCCTGCGCCTGCTGCCCCGCCGCGAGCAGCGCGCGGATTCCCCCCACGCGGTCGTCGCCGCGGGCCAGGTGATGCGCCGCCAGCGCCAGCCCGCCGCGGGCGTCACCGACCTGTGTCGGATCGCGGCCTTCGGCGTCGAGCAGGGCCGCGGCGCGATCGTGCAGCGAGCGCCGCTCGCGCAGCAGCAGGCCCTCGTAGGCGACCTCCTGGGTCAGGCTCTCGCCGAAGAGGAACTCGTCGTGCGCCATACCGCCGTTCCGGTGCAGCACGCCGCGCCGCTCGAGCTCGCCGAGCTCCGACTCGACGTCGATCGCCTCGCCCGCGAGCAGCGCTTCGAGATGCCGCAGGCGGAACTGCCGGCCGAGCACGGCGGCGACCTGCGCCACCCGCTTCGCGGCGGGCCGCAGGCGGTCGATGCGCGCGCCGAGCACCTCGCCGATCGTGTCGGGAATGCGGATCTCTTCGGCGCGGCGCGTCGCGACGACCCGCCCGTCGCGCGCGACCAGGGTGCCGTCCTCGACCAGCGAGCGCGTGAGCTCCTCGAGATAGAAGGGATTCCCTTCGGCCTTGCGCAGGATCAGGCTCTCGACCTCGCGCGGAACCGGGCCGCCCGCGCGCGCGCGCACGATGCGCGCCGCGTCGGCTTCGGCGAGCGGCCGCAGCCGCAGCTGCGTGAGCGCGGCGTTCGACTGCCAGTTCGGCCGGTGATCTGGGCGGTGCGTCGTCACGATCATCACGCGCGCGGTGTCGGTGCGCGCGACGGCCATCTCGAGCACCTCGCGCGAGGCGTCGTCGAGCCAGTGCAGATCCTCGATGATCATCACCACGGGCACACGCAGGGAGGTGCTCTCGATCAGCCGCGAGACGGCCTCGAAGCCGCGCTGGTGCGCCGGCCCGTCCGGCGTGGCTTCTCGCCCCTCCGCCGGGAGCGAGAGCAGCCAGCACAGATCTGCGTAGCCCTCGTCCACCTGGCCGTCCGGATCCCGGAGCCGCGACGAGATCTTCTCGCAGGCGCAAGCGCGGTCGTCGTCGGGCGCGACGTCGAACCAGCGCTTCAGCATCGCCGCCCAGGGCGCGTACGGCACCGAGCGCGTGAGCGAGGAGCAGCGCGTCTCGAGCAGCTCGAGCTCGCGGCCGGCGAGGCGCTTCTTCAGCTCGTGCACGAGCCGCGACTTGCCGATCCCCGCCTCGCCGACGATCGAGACGACCTGCGCGAGCCCCGCCTGGAGTCGATCGAAGCAGGCCTCGAGCTGCGCGAGCTCGGCCTCGCGCCCGAACAGCGGCGTGAGCTCGCCGCGCTCGCCGCTGAACGTCGGCTCGCGCGCGGCCAATCCGAGCACCTGGTGCGCGCTCACCGGCTCGCTCTTGCCCTTCACCTCGAACGGGCCCGCCGGCTCGGTCGCGAACGCCCCGCGCAGCAGCGCGAGCGTCGCCTCCGAGATCAGGATCGTTCCCGGCGTGGCCAGGGACTGCAGCCGCGCCGCAAGGTTCGTCGTGTCGCCGATCGCGGTGTAGTCCATCTTCTGGTCGTTGCCGACGGTTCCGGCGACGACGATCCCGGTGTGGATGCCGATGCGCGCGCGGAGCTCGACGCCGCGCTCGGCGAGCAGGCGATCGGAGAGATCCGCGAGCGACGCCTGGATCGCCAGCGCGGCGCGGACGGCGCGCTCCGGCGCGTCCTCGTGGGCGATCGGCGCGCCGAAGAGCGCCATCAACCCGTCGCCGGCGAGCTGATTCACGATCCCCTCGAAGCGATAGATCTGGGCGAAGGCGAGCTCGAGATAGCGGTCGAGCAGCTCGCGGTAGATCTCGGGATCGAGGCGCTCCGCGAGCGCGGTCGAATCGACCAGATCGCAGAAGAAGACGGTCGCGCGCTTGCGCTCCCCGGCCACCGCTTGCGAGGCGCGGATTCGCGTCGCGAGCGTCTCCGGAATCCGCCGCGCGGGCCTCTCTTCGCGGGCCGCCGGCGCCGGCGCATCTTGCGCGCGCCCGCACTCGGGACAGAAGCGCCAGCCGGGCTCGACCCTGGCGCCACAGAACGCGCACGCGGTCGCCGCCGGGGCGCCACACGCATGGCAGAACTTCTTTCCGGGCAGGAGCTCCGTCCCGCAGCTCGCGCAGAGCATGCAATCACCTTCGGCCCGTGTTCCGGACCCGTCAAGCGGGGTTCTTGGCTACGATGCCCGCCAGCGTGAAGCTGGTTACCTGGAACGTGAACTCGATCCGGCAGCGACTGGAGCGGCTGATCGCCCTGCTCGCTCGCCACGCGCCCGACGTCGTCTGCCTCCAGGAGACGAAGGTCACCGACGCCGACTTTCCGGTCGCCGCGCTCCGCGAAGCCGGCTACGCGACCGCGTTCGCGGGACAGAAGTCCTACAACGGTGTGGCGATCCTGGCCAGGAGCGAGCCCGCCGAGGTCACGTGCGGCTTTCGCGACGGAGCGGACGACGGCCAGGCGCGCCTGATCGCGGCGACGGTCGCGGACGTGCGGGTGATCTGCGCCTACGTGCCCAACGGCCAGGCGGTGGGAACGGAGAAGTACGCCTACAAGCTCGAGTGGCTCGAACGGCTGCGCCGGATGCTCGAGCGCGAGGCCGACGCGTCGCAGCCGCTCGCGCTGGCCGGCGACTTCAACGTCGCGCCGGCCGACGCCGACGTGCACGACCCCGAGGCCTGGCGCGGCCAGGTGCTCTGCTCCGAGCCCGAGCGCGCCGCGCTGGCCCGGGTGCTCGACTGGGGGCTCGTCGACGCGTTCCGGGCGCGCTATCCCGAGCGTGTCGCGTTCACCTGGTGGGACTACCGGGAGCTCGGCTTCCCGAAGAACCGCGGCCTGCGAATCGACCACGTGCTGCTTTCGCGACCGCTGATCGAGAGACTGGAGGACGTCGTGATCGATCGAGACGAGCGCAAGGGAAAGGGAGCGAGCGACCACGCGCCGGTGCTGGCGGTGCTGCGATGAGGCCGATCCTCGCGCTCGCAGCCGTCGCCCTGGCCTGCGCCTGCTCGTCTCCGCTCGATCCGATCGTCGACTGCGCGCCGGTCGGAAACGCGCGGCCGGTCTGCGGCTTCCAGAACCCCGAGGACCTCGCCCTGCTCCCCGGCGGGCGCAGCCTGGTGATCAGCCAGATGGGCGAGATGGACGGCTCCAAGTCCGGAAGCCTGGTCTTCTTCGAGCTCGCGAGCGACGCCATATCGCCCGCCTTCGCCGGCACGCCCGCGGAGCGCCGCGCGGCCGCTCCGGGCTGGGGCGAGGCGAGCTGCACCGCCGCGCCCGACGCCGCGTTCAGCCCGCACGGCCTCGCGCTCTCCACGCGCCCCGACGGGACTCATCAGCTGCTGGTCGTGAATCACGGCGGGCGGGAGTCGATCGAGTTCTTCGAAGTCAGTGACTCGGAAGCCGGCCCGGCGCTCAGCTGGCGCGGCTGCGCGATCGCACCGGAGAAGACCTGGCTGAACGACGTCGCAGCGCTGCCGGACGGCGGCTTCGTGGCCACGAACATGATGCCCAGGGGCGGCGGCCTGGTCGCGATGCTGAAGGGAGCGCTCGGCCTGGCGACCGGCTGGGTGATCGAATGGCACCCGGACGCGGGCTTCTCGAAGCTGCCCGGTACCGACGCTGCGATGCCGAACGGGATCGAGGTGTCGGCGGACGGCGAGAGCCTGTACGTGGACCTCTACCTGGCCGACGAGGTGCGCAAGCTGTCGCGGAAGACCGGCGAGACGCTCGCCTCGGTCGAGATCGCAAGCCCCGACAACATACTCTGGAGCCCCGACGGAAGCCTGCTGGTCGCCTCGCACAACGCGCCGCTCAACGAGATGCTCGCCTGCGGCGATATCGAACGCGGCGCCTGTCCGTTCCATTTCTCGATCCTCGCGCTCGACCCCGAGTCACTCGCTCCGCGCTCGCTCTACGAGAATCGCGGCGCGCCGATGGGCGCCGGAACGGCGGCGCTGCGAATCGGCGACGAGCTCGTGATCGGCAGCTTCAAGGGCGACCGGATCGTCCGCGTGACGCTGGCGAAGTAGCGGGCGGTGGCAGATGTTCGATCGCCGGGCACCCGACGCCGCGGGCCGAAGCGGCCGTGACCTGCTGCTTCACACGGAAGCGCGCGGACAAGCGCACGCTCGCCGGAAGTGCACCCGCGACCGAGGGGGAGGGGAAGAACGGGACGACCATGAGCGCGACTGCGAGAAGCAACCGCGCGACGGCGAGCCCATACTCGCGACGGCTCCAAGTCTCGCCGGTCTTCGGATCGCTCACCGGATGCCCACCCCATGGCCTGAAGAGCGTCTAGACACCGATCGGCGTCGCTTGGAGCCGATCGTGCTCGGCGCTGTGCCTCCCGCCAACCCCGCACCGCCCCTCGCGATCCCAGCGAATCCTCCCACTGTTATCTTGCACTACGACCGAGGAGACCGGCGATCACGTCGGGGGCCATTGAGAACTGGACGCTGCGGTAGCCCGGAATCGGCTGCATCGACCTCCGTTCAGCGTCGAAGAGAAAGACCGTGATGTTGTCGACGGAGTAGCCAGCCTTGGTCGCCATCGACACGAGGAGTCCTAGGGTGCCAATCGGAACGTCCTCGCGAATCAGAATCGCCAAGGGCTGGCTCTCCAGCGTCAATCGCTCACCGCCGGGTCGGGCAAGTCCGTTCAGGATCGTAAGCGCGTTCGTCAGCTCCGATTCTCCGAGTGAGACCGAGAAGCCGAGTTCGCCTGACTCGGAACCCTTCGCGTGCGGCTCGACCACGGCGACGACAACCCCGGGAGCTTCGGCGGGGACCGCGGAGGCGCAGACAACGAACTGAAGCGCTAGCGACCCGACCACAGCCGCCGCGCCGACGACAACTCGCATCTCAGTCTCCTGTGTATCGCCTGTAGCGAGGGTTCGAGGGGTGGTCAGCTCCGGGGGGACCGACTCGGTTGGCATGCGCACCTTGCGTAGTCGTGCCGCCCGAGCCGTCGGGCACCACGACAGCCGCATGCCCCGTCACACCCGGTACGCCGCCGGTGAATGGGTCCGCCATGATGTCACCGGCCTCCGGTGATTCGCCGGGACCAAGCAACCTCCAATCCGGAACGCTTCCTCTCCCCAACTCTGCTGCAGTGGGGCAACGATCTTTGGTGCCGCCCTCTCCGTCGGGCACGGTGACCGTCGTGTCAGCACCTGAGCTAGCAGCTGCGGCGCACGTGAACCCGCTGCACTTGTTGGACCCCGCCGGGTACTGTGGCGACAGGTTGGCGTCGTAGGAGAAGTCCGTGCTCCCGTTCTGATCGAGGGCCCACTGAGCAACCGCCTTCCTCTTCTTCACATTGGAAGCGCTGCCTTCCTCCAAGCCGAAGGGATCGAAGAAGCGAAGCGGGTTGTTCCGCGCGTAGCGATAGACGTTGATCCCGCCTGCCTGCCCGATGGGATCGGCGGAGACGTAGCGTCCCGTGCCCGGGTCATACGTTCTGAAGAAGTTGTAGTGCAGCGATGACTCCGCATCGAGATACTGCCCCGGCAGGCGGACGTTGAGCGGGGTCGAGAGTCCGGTCGCGAGATGCGCCTGGCCGTACGCTTCGTACGCGGCCTGCCAGACCACCGCGCCGGCGGACGACGTCATCACCCGCGGCGTGTCCAAGCGATCCGCGTGCACGTCGTAGATCAGCTCGCTTCCGCCGCTCGGCACCGCCATCTGCGCCGGCGCGAAGCCGTCGAGCGGCGTGTAGCGCGTGGTGCGCGTGCCCGCGCCGCTGTACTCCGCCAGCAGCCGATCCCCCGACCACAGGTACCACGTCGTCGTCGAGCCGACGGACTTCCTCAGCCGCCGCGCGAACGGATCCTGCGTGTACGCCGCGCTCGTCGCCCCGCTCGCGTAGGCCGTGAGCCGGTTCTCCAGGTCCCACGTGTAGCTCGCCTGGCCGCTCGTCCCGGGGTCCCGCACCTTCGTGTTCCCGTCGTCGTCGTAGTCGTAGCTGTGCCCCGGGCTCGTCCGCATCCGGTGGTTGGCATCGTGCGCGTAGCCGCTCATCGTCCGGTTCCCCACCCCGTCGTACGCGAAGGTCTCCAGGTCCGGCAGCGTGTCCAGCGGCGGCGGCAGCGTCGGGTGATCGGCCGAGGTGAGCCGGTCCAGGCTGTCGTAGCCGTAGGTCGTCAAGCGGCTCGCGGAGTCGGTCAGCGTCGCCACGTTCAGGACGTCCGTGTACGTGTACGCCCACTTCTCGATCAAGGGCGTCCCCGCGGGCGGCTTGATCCGGATCTCCGACACCGGGCCGCGCACGTCGTAGTCCACCTCCCGCGTCACCCCGCCAGGGTACGTCACGACCTTCTCTCCGTCGTGCGGCCAGGGTCCTGCGGCATAGAGTGTGTATGAGCGAGGGTGAAAGGAGAGCGGCGTACACTCCTGGTTGATGAAAACCAGAACGCTCGTCGAACGTCGACGGGCGCAGGAGGACGCCGCTCGTGATCAGCATA